>NZ_CAJYIS010000026.1 GCF_913775425.1 uncultured Enterococcus sp. | reverse complement strand
CACCTTACACTATTGGTTCGTTTGCTTGCTTTGTTCAGTTTTCAAAGGTCTAATCTGTCGCTTGTAGCAACTTTTAAATCTTAACATATTGATTATTTATTGTCAATACTTTTTTAAAAGTTTTTTTCCAAACAAGTTAAAACTTGTTTTTTTACGACTTAGTTATCATAACATTTCGAATGTTATTTGTCAACAACTTTTTTTATTTAATTGATTGTTAAATCAACGTTTATTAGAAGTTGTATTTTAACGACTCAGTTATAATATCATCTAGATTATCTAACGTCAATACTTTTTTGAAAGTTTTTTAAACAAAAAAATAACTAGAAAAATAAACGAGTCGTCTTTAGGACAAGTAATAATATACCAAGTAAGTACGTATAGGTCAAACATTTTTATACTTCTTTTACAAGTTTTTTTCAAAAGCGTTCAATAAATAAAAACAAATGATTTTTGTTCGTTTTTATATACAAATTCTTTCGATAAACCTATCTTTAAATTGAGTTTATTCGTATAAAAAAAGTCCTCAACTAGTTGAGGACTTTTAAATTAGCGCATTGTTGGGAATAAAAGCACATCGCGAATTGATTGCGCATCAGTTAATAACATTACTAAACGGTCAATTCCGATTCCTAAACCACCAGTTGGCGGCATACCGTACTCTAAAGCTTCTAAGAAGTCTTCATCTACCCCATGTGCTTCGTCGTTTCCAGCTGCACGTTCTTTTTCTTGAGCTTCGAACCGTTCACGTTGATCGATTGGGTCATTTAACTCTGTAAAGGCGTTCGCAAACTCACGCCCTACGATAAATAGCTCAAAGCGATCTGTAAAACGAGGATCTTCTGGGTTTTTCTTCGCTAACGGTGAAACTTCTACTGGATGTCCGTAAACAAATGTAGGTTGTTGCAATGTTTCCTCTACAAATGTTTCAAAGAATTCATTTAGGATATGACCAACAGTCATACTGTCTGTAATCTCAACGTTATGTTCTTTAGCTAGAGCACGAGCTTCTTCTACAGACATTTCTTTCCAGAAATCTACGCCAGTTTGTTCTTTTACGCCATCAACCATATGCAAACGTCGGAATTCAGATCCTAAGTCAACTGCTTGACCATCATAAGTGATTTGAGTTGTTCCTAATGTTTTTTCAGCAGCGTTCCGAATAATTCCTTCTGTTAGATCCATGATATCTTTATAATCTGTATAAGCTGTATAACATTCCATCATTGTAAATTCTGGATTATGTGTCGTATCGATCCCTTCATTACGGAAAACGCGACTAATTTCGTATACTTTTTCCATACCACCGACGATTAGTCGTTTTAGATGCAATTCTAAAGCGATACGCAAATATAAATCCATGTCTAAAGCATTATGATGTGTAATAAACGGACGTGCTGCAGCACCACCCGCTTGATTGTGTAATACAGGTGTCTCCACTTCAATATAACCTAATCCATCCAAGTAGCGACGGATTTCGCTGATGATTTGACTACGTTTAGTAAAACGATCAAAACTTTCTTGATTACTAATTAAATCTAAATAGCGTTGACGATAACGTTGTTCTACATTAGTCAAACCGTGGTATTTATCCGGTAATGGTCGTAGCGCTTTTGATAAGATCGTGATTTCTTTGGCTTTGATAGTCACTTCACCAGTGTTGGTTTTCATGATTTCACCAGTAACACCAAAGAAGTCACCTAGATCAGCATGTTTAAAGACTTCATATTGTGCTTCACCAACTTGATCTTGACGAACGTAGATTTGAATACGGCCTTCACGATCTTGTAAATGCGCAAAACCAGCTTTTCCTTTTCCACGCTTTGTCACAATACGACCTGCAATACTAGCAGTTAAAGCCATTTCCGCTAATTCTTCTTTAGTTCTTGGATCAAAAACTTCATGCAATTCAGCCGATTGATGCGTGCGTTCAAAACGTTGTCCAAAAGGATCAATTCCTTCTTCACGTAATTGTTCCATTTTTTGACGACGAACGACCATTTGATCATTTAGTTCTTCTTGCGTTTCCACTTGTGCTTCTATTTTTTCCTCTGCCACGAGTGTTCCTCCATTCTCACTTGTACTTCTTTCCTAATAATGACAAGTTTCTGAAAAAAAAGCAAGTCGAAGATTACGCTTCGACTTGTTCTTTCATATTCGTTAGGCGTTTGCTTCGACTTTTTCCAAAAATGAATCTAGCAGATCCAAAGTGGTTTGGCGATCTTCTGATTTATTGATTGCTGCTTTGATTTTTGCAGCTCTTGGTACACCTTTTAAATAATAAGCTGCATGCTGACGAAATTCTAATGAAGCTAATTTCTCACCTTTAAGTGCAACTAATCGTTCAAAATGCAATTTTGCGATATCGATTTTTTCACGAGGTGAAGGTTCATCGATCAAAATGCCGGTTTCCAAATACTCTTTGGTACGACGGATCATCCACGGGTTCCCTAAAGCAGCACGTCCGATCATCACCGCATCACATCCTACTTCTTCAAGCATCCGCTTCGCATCTTCCGGCGTTCGCACATCGCCATTCCCCATAAATGGAATCTCAATGGCTTGCTTCACTTCTTTTAAAATCTCCCAATTGGCTTGTCCTTCATACATCTGCACTCGTGTTCGGCCGTGCATCGCAATTGCTGAGGCACCTGCAGCTTGAGCAGCTTGAGCATTTTGTACCGCAAATAAATGTTCTTCATCCCAACCTGTACGCATTTTGACCGTAACTGGAATCGAAACAGCTGATGAAACGGCATGTACCATTTCATATACTTTATCAGGATCAAGTAACCATCTAGCACCAGCTTCAGCTTTGATGATCTTATTTACTGGACAGCCCATATTGATGTCGATGATATCTGCAGTAGTATTAGCTTCGACAAAACGTGCAGCTTCGACTAAGTTATCCTTGTCTCCTCCAAAGATCTGTAGACTAAGTGGATGCTCCGTTTCTTCGATATGCAACATACTTAGAGTTTTTTTATTTCGCAAGTTGATTCCTTTGTCGCTGATCATTTCACAAACGACCATCCCGGCACCAGCTTCTTTTACTGTCACGCGAAAAGCGGCATTACTGATCCCAGCCATCGGAGCAACCACGACACGGTTCGGAATCTCAACATCGCCGATTTTCCAAGAGTGATCCATTAGTTACCTCCAGTGATTTCAGCTTTGATTTCTTCTAGATCCGCTTCATCAAAATAGTATTTATTATTACAGAAAGAACAAACAGCTTCTGCTCCATGATCTTCATCGATCATATCCTGAATCTCTTTTGTTCCTAGGGTTAAGATCGCATTCCCAAATTTCTCTTTTGAGCAATCACATTTAAACATAACTGGCATCGTTTCTAAAATCATCAACGACTCACCATCAAAAATCGTATCCAAGATATCTTCTGGTGTCTTTCCTTGGTCTAAAAGACTTGAAACTAGTGGCAAACTTGCTAATCGTTTTTCGATTTTCTCGATTACTTCTTCAGGAGCTCCTGGCATGATTTGTAGCATAAAGCCACCAGCTGAACGAATCGAATCGTCCGTATCGACCAAGACACTTAGACCTACAGCGGAAGGGACTTGTTCAGACACTGCCAAATAATACGTGAAATCTTCTCCAAGCTCACCAGAAACGATTGGAGTTTGTCCTGAGAATGGTTCTTTCAAACCTAGATCTTTAATAACGGTAAAGACGCCATCTGTCCCAACTGCACCACGAACATCAATTTTTCCTTTTTCATTTAATGGTAGACTTACATTTGGATTTTGAATATATCCTTTAACGTCCCCGCGTCCATTGCTGTCCACCATGATCAAACCAGCGGGTCCATTTCCCTGAACTTTTACCGTAATCGTATCGTCACCTTTGACTGTACTTCCTAATAGTAGTCCACCTACCATCGTACGGCCTAATGCAGCCGATGCTGTGTTCCATGTATCATGACGTCGCTGTGCTTCAGCGACAGTTTCCGTTGCACTTACCGCATAAGCACGGACAAATCCGCCGTATGCTAAGGCTTTTACTAAATAATCTTTGGTCATGTTTTTCTCTCCTTTTGCTTATGACTGAATCATACTCAAATCTTTACTTTTTTTCAACTTTACCGTTTAAAACAAGAAAACGAAGGAGCTACAAGTAGCATCCTTCGTTTATCTACCTATTACAGACGATCATCCTCATCTAAAGGCGTAATGTCTTCATCTAGAGGTTTTTGTTCTGCTTGTTTTTGTGCATCTTTTTCTTCTAATGCACGTTTAGCTTCTTCATACGTTTGTGCTTTTTCACTAGGAAATTCACTTTGTTCATGATCTACAGGCATTTGACCTGTTTCAAATAATGATTTGATTGCTTTAGCATCTAGTGTTTCAAACTCTAAAAGTTTTTCAGCGATCAATTTGTGTTTTTCATGATACGTTTGAATGATTTCACGTGCTTTATTATGCGCATCAACTAAGATCTTACGCACTTCTGTATCGATCTCATAAGCCACTTGCTCAGAATACGCTTTGGTTTGACCATAGTCACGGCCAACAAAAACTTGATGGTTTCCTTCATATTGAACAGGTCCTAATTTATCACTCATTCCATACTCGGTTACCATGCTTCTAGCTAAAGCTGTTGCCTGTTCAAAGTCATTTGATGCACCAGTAGATTGTACGTTGAAGATCAATTCTTCCGCTGTACGTCCACCTAAAAGACCCACGATTTGTTCGAACATGTCTTCTTTTGTCATCAACATTTGGTCTTCTTTAGGCAAGGCAATCATGTACCCACCAGCGCGTCCACGAGGGATGATCGTTACCTTATGCACGACACGAGCACGGCTTAAGACTAAACCAACAATCGTATGTCCTGCTTCATGGTAGGCAACCATTTCGCGTTCGCGCTTACTGATCACACGATCTTTTTTAGCAGGTCCTGCAATCACGCGATCTTCTGCTTCATCGATATCCGAAGCATCGATTTGTTTTTTATTCCGACGAGCAGCAACTAAAGCAGCTTCGTTTAACACATTTTCTAATTCAGCACCGGCAAAACCTGGTGTTTGTTGTGCAACAACTTTTAAATCTACATCGCTTGCTAAAGGTTTGTTTTTCGCATGAACACGTAAAATCGCTTCACGACCTTTAACATCCGGACGACCAACTAAAATTTGACGGTCAAAACGACCCGGACGAAGTAACGCTGGATCCAACACGTCAGAACGGTTTGTTGCGGCAATCACGATGACACCCTCGTTACCACCAAATCCATCCATTTCAACCAGCAATTGGTTTAAGGTTTGTTCACGTTCATCGTGTCCGCCACCCATACCAGCACCACGTTGGCGACCGACAGCATCGATTTCATCGATAAAGATGATCGCAGGTGCATTTTTCTTCGCTGTTTCAAATAAATCACGAACACGGCTTGCACCGACACCGACAAACATTTCAACAAAATCAGAACCTGAAATTGAATAAAATGGTACGCCAGCTTCACCGGCAACCGCTTTTGCAAGTAATGTTTTACCAGTTCCCGGAGGACCCTCTAATAACACACCAGCAGGGATACGTGCACCTAAAGCAGAGAAACGACGCGGATCTTTTAAGAATTCCACGACTTCTACAAGCTCTTGTTTTTCTTCTTCAGCACCAGCTACATCTGTAAACCGGACACGGTTGGCTTTTTTGTCAGCTTCTTTGGCTTTTGATTTCCCAAAGTTCATGACACGGCCACCACCGCCGCCACCGCCACCTTGTTGACCCATCATCATATAGAAGAAGAAAATGATGATCACAAGTGGTAAGAAACTTACAAGTAGAGATAACCAGATCCCACTATTTGATTCTTGTTCGATTTGCGTTTTGACTGAATTGTCGCTTGCAAGTGTCGTAATTTCACTTAAAGTCGAATCATTTGGCAAAATAATTGTTGAAAATGATGTCGATTTAGAAGAAGTCGAACCAAACACGCTCAATCCACTATCATTGCTAATCGTTTGTTCACTCTTGTATTTACCAGTAATTCGATAAACACCATTTGAAGGCTGAACGGTAAATGATTCAACGTCACCGTCTTTTAACTGTTTTGTAAATGTGGAATACTCGATTTCAGGTGATTTACTGCCACCGTTGCCAAAGAAATAATAGACAACCATAACCATCGCCAATAAGACGAGTACGTAATATAAGGTCGTTTTGACCGTACCGTTTCCTTTTTTGTTCATGCGGCCCCTCCTTGCCTGTTTTGTCTTATATTGACCAATTTTATTGTATCATAGTTGTTGTAAAATAATCACTATTAAGATTGATAAACACTTGGTTTTAATACGCCTACATACGGTAAGTTACGGTATTGTTCGGTGTAATCCAAACCATAACCGACAACAAACTCGTTTGGAACGTCAAAACCAATGTAATCTGCTTCAATATCGACTACGCGACCTTCAGGTTTATCTAACAAAGTAACAATTTTGACAGATTTCGCTTTGCGGTATTTAAACAAATCAACTAAATAAGCTAAAGTGCGACCACTGTCGATAATATCTTCTACGATCAACATGTCTCGACCTTCAACATTTGTATCTAGATCTTTGACGATCTTCACTTCTCCAGAAGAGACTAATGCGTTACCATAACTTGACACGTCCATAAAATCAAGCTCTAAATAGCAATCCATTTCACGTACGATATCCGCCATGAAAGGAACTGCTCCTTTTAATACTCCCACGACTAATGGGTTTTTATCTTTGTATTCTTCTGTTAAAACTTTTCCAAGCTCTTCACAGCGTGTACGAATCTGCTCTTTTGTCACTAAAACTTTTTCAATATCTTTTTCTAGCATATAAGTCTCCTTTCAACCGTTACTTCTCGTATTTATATAGAAGTACGTAGTGTATTTTATCAGTTTCTTTACTAATACTCAAATAGGAACAGACAAAAGGTAAGAATGCTAAAAGATTCTTATCTTTATTTTCTAAAATCCAAGCTCGATCACGTGCTTCTTTTGGAATTTTAGCATCGATCAAGTAGCGTGCGACTTTTTTGGAAAGCTTTGGTGTGAGTGCGATCTTATCTCCAGGTTGTCTTTTCCGCAACCAAAATTCTGTTTGAGCAGATAATCTTAATTGATAATCAGCTTGCCAGTCAGGAAGATGAGCTGGTTCGAAGATGCCGATCAGTTCATTTTCTGATAATGAATAACTTTGATTTATGATCAATCGCAACGGTCCATGTTCGACTATAGGTAGCACTTGTTCATTTGCAATAAGCCACAACTTATCATACCGGCGTTTAATGATTCCTTGATCTTTTAACGTAAGTTGCCACTGACTCTTGTTTTGACGAATCAGTTCCTGTACTGCCGCCAACTGTTTTTGATTGATCGTAAGCAACGAGTGGCTATCTAAACGCAAGCATTCCCAAAAATAATACGCTTGTGCTTTAGAAAGCTGACCTACGCCTTCGAGTGCGATACACCAACTCGTTGGTGTTTTTATGATCCATTTTCTAGCCCATTCGTTGTAGTTTTCTTGAATCAATTGTTCAGCTAGTGCGACTTGCTGACTCACACGATCAATATGTACTAATGCTTGTGGATTTTCGTCGATCATCTGGGGAATCAAATATTTACGTACACGATTACGAGTGTACTGATCATCTTGATTACTTAAATCTTCATAATACTCGATCTGATAGTCAGCTGCATATTGACGCAAGGTTTTTTTTTCTAGTGTGAGCAATGGCCGAATGAGTCGTTTACCTACTCCAAAGGACTGTGTTGCAACTAGGCTCTTTAGTGCAAACATCGTACCTTCTCGTATCAATTTCATCACCAATGTTTCTGCTTGATCGTTTAGATGATGCGCTGTTAGCACCCCATCATAGTTTTCAGTTGTTAAAAGGGATTCAAAAAAATCATAACGAAATGCTCTGGCATTGGCTTCGACATTCGTTTCAGTCGGTGT
Organism: uncultured Enterococcus sp.; assembly: GCF_913775425.1. Lineage (GTDB taxonomy): Bacteria > Bacillota > Bacilli > Lactobacillales > Enterococcaceae > Enterococcus_G. Next base: position 17,820 of record NZ_CAJYIS010000026.1, on the reverse strand, counting down.
CCAAGTGGCATGAAAAAATGGAATGTCGTACCGTTGACACACATGTCTCACAAATTGTTTTTCAACCTTAGATTGCTCGCGGAGTTGATGATCGACGTAAGCGACACCACATTTATGATAGGTATCCGATAACTGCATCATTAAATCTAGTAGTACCATCGAATCCACCCCTCCTGATACGGCAATTAGTAATGAATCTGTAGATTGCCATAATCGTTGTGCTTTAAGATGGGCTAGGAGCTGTTCTCTACTCATGTTTCCTCCTAATTCAAAAAAGGTTGAGCCATACAGGCTCAACCTTTTTAATTGTACTTAGTTACGACGACCGCCACGGCCACCGCGTTTTCCTTCAGTATTTCGTTTTAATGAAGATAGACGATCATCGCTATCCTTTAAAAACGAGGACATTAATGAATCGAAGTCTTGTTTTGTATTTGCTGGTGCTTGTGAAGGTTGATTACGTGTGAATGGTTTTTTAGGACCACGGTTGAAGTCTTTTTTCGGATATTCACGTTTTTCCTCACGTGGTTTATCTTCTGCCTTACGAATCGATAATCCGATTTTTCCATCGGTACCGATATTTGTTACTAAAACAGTAACTTCATCGCCGACTTTTAACACTTCATTGATATCCTTCACGAATCCATTTGACACTTCACTGATGTGGACCAAGCCAGTTTTTCCCGCTCCAAGATCAATAAAGGCACCAAAATTTGTAATTCCTGATACTTTTCCTGGTACTTTTGCTCCAACTTCGATTGACATAAAAAATATGTTCCTCCTAATTTTATTACGCTTTTATGATGGACTATCTTATGGATAGACACGACAAAGTTATTTGGTTGTTTCTTCTTCTGATTGCGTGACCTCATCAGGCAATCTAAAATTAATTTCGCCTTCTTTAGAATAAAAATAGCGGCTACGTGCTAATTTCGCAACGTAATCATCATCTTCTAAAAGAGCAACGTCTTTTTTCAACGAGGTAATTTGCTGATCTGTATCTTTCTTTTCCACAACTTTTGTCGCTTGATATGTTTCTAGCTGATGCAAGCGTGAGAAATCACGAAACAAACTAATCCCAAAAAGAATCGCGACGATCGCGGCGACCGCAAATATCACAAATAGACGGCGGCGACGATAGATTACTTGGCGTTGTTGTTTCGCATAATTCGCATATTGTTCCTTAGCAAAATCAGTTGGCAAATAGGCAACGTTGCTTTTTTTTGTTTTTTTCAAAAATCGCTCGCTCCAGTCTTGTATGATTGTGATACTTATTATACCAACATCCACAAGACTTGTCTAACAATATTGAAGAGAATTTTAAGACTCATTTGCACTATTTTCAGAAACTCTTTCTTCTGATAATAGTGTGTACATTTGGGCTGCATCTTCTTTTTTCGTTGATTCTTGTAACACCTCAACACGTACTTCAACGATCCGATTCCCAAATTGAATGCGTAAGATATCACCGACTTTTACACTACTGCCGGATTTCGCTAACTTACCATTGATTTTGATTCTTCCTTTATCTGCGACTTCTTTTGCAACAGAACGTCGTTTAATTAAACGGGAAACTTTTAAAAATTTATCGATTCTCATTTTCTCACTCCTAAGCGTAAAATTTTCGCTCCTTTAGGTAGATACAACCACTCACGTACGGTAAATACCTGACACTTGATCGTCAAGATCAAAAAGACGCTTGCTCCTAAAACGACACCAAACAAGCTGATCCATAGCGTCGTCGAACGATGCCACTCTTCTATTATATAATACCAAGTAAGATCATATATTAGCAAACTTACTGCCATACCCGATAAGGCGATGCCTAAACGCACAAAAAAGTAACGTTCATTAAAAAATAAGTATAACTTACGATCGTCATAACGTAAGAAAACCAAAAAGACCACTAATAATCCACTTAAAGTAGCAAAACTTGTTCCGATCGTTCCAAACAGATAAGTCAAAATACCAGTCAAGACAAGTTTTGCTGCACAACCAAAAAGTGCTGCACGCAAAGATAGACGTAAGCGGTTTTGACTTTGCGCGATACTTTGGTAAGCCTGAACGGTCGCCATCAATACGATCGAAAAAACAAATAGCACTAAAGTATTGGTTCCTTTAAAATCTTTAAATAAAGTATAGTTGATAAACGGCATCAAACCAGCTAGACCCAAAGATGCTGCAAAAGCCACGCTGACCGTTAATCTTAAGTACATTTTCGCTGAAAAGCGAAATTGCGCTTCACGATTTGCGGTTAGATAATCAGTCAAGGCCGGTAAAAAACTTGCACTCAATGCTGTTGCAACAACCAATCCTAGCTGAACGAGTGGTTGACCTCGATCAAAAATCCCTTTTGTTACTTGAGCTTCGTGTAACGGCATGCCTGAAGCAACAAGACCATTGACTACAAAAAACGAATCGATCAATTGGAACATGATCAATAAACTACCGTAGATCGTCAACATACCCGCTTCTTTATAAAAACGATACCGAACTACTTTGTTAGGATAGGGTCCGACTAATTGTGTAAGACGCACATGTCCTCCGTGGATTTTATAAGCATAATATCGCAAAACGAAAAAGGCAGCGATGCCTCCAACTAATGAACCACTAAGCGCATACGTTCCCACTTGATAGACGGTTTTATCAAAAGCTTTAAAACTATACGCTGCCAGTAAGATCACTACCACACGAACGATTTGCTCCACAACTTGTGATACAGCTGTCGGTACCATGTGCATCGAACCTTGAAACTCTCCACGACGAATCGCTAAAGAAGGAATCAATAAAAAGGTGAATGACACGACTCGTATCAATGGCGCAAGCTCTCGATTGCCCATCGCAAAGGCGACGATACTACTAAACACAAAAAGAAAAAACCACATTCCTAACGCTAACGTAGCGATCATTGGAAAATACGCTTTTAAAGTTTCACGTTTTTCCAATGGATTTTGACCGACCGTCACACGAGACAAAAATTGTGGAAAACTAGTCAAAGCTAACGTGATTGCGATCCCGTATAGTGGATAGACTTGTTGATACACATAAAATCCTTGGTCGCCCACTAAATTTTGAAACGGCACACGATAAATAGCACTCAAAAGTTTCGCGATAAAAGAAGCCATCGTCAAAACTAAGGCACCACGCATCAGATGATGCAGTTGCGATTTTGCCATATCCATGCCTCCTTAGTCTACTTGTGATACCAACTGTTGTTGATAACGGATTTCGCGTAATGCGCGAACAAAATTTTCAACTTCTTGTAGCCACACCATAGGCTTCATTTCTTCTGGAATCACTAAACGAATCACCATTTTTTCTTTTTCGACACCAAGCGTTGCTTTTAATTTGGTCTTCGCTAGCCCTTCAAATAATTGTTCGACTGAATACAATTTTGTACCAACCTTACTTAAAGTAAAGAGCAATTGTTGTTCTTTTTTACGAATACTCTCGAATAAAGCACGATCGGCATTCATTTTGATTTCACCAATCATCAGTAAATGCGCGACTTCATCTGGATACTCACCAAAACGATCCAATAGATCATCTTGCAACTCATCTAAAGCTTCCATACTCTCTAATTCACGAATTCGTTTATAGACTTCGATTTTTTGACGTTCATCTTCGATATACGTTCCAGGTAAATAAGCATCTAGTCCTAAATCGATTTCGGTACTTGTTTTTTGTAGCTGCGTATTTTTCCCTTGTTTACGTTCAACTGCTTCGGCTAACATCTGTGCATATAGATCAAATCCGACTGAATCGATGAACCCATGTTGCTGTGCTCCTAGTAGATTACCCGCACCACGGATTGACAAATCGCGCATTGCAATCTTAAATCCTGAACCTAGTTCAGTGAAATCTTTGATTGCTTGAAGACGTTTTTCACTGACTTCTGTTAAGATTTTTTGCGGTGCATACATAAAGTATGCATACGCCACACGATTACTACGCCCCACACGACCACGAAGCTGGTACAATGTCGATAGCCCCATAAAATCTGCATTTTCTACAAACAACGTATTGGCATTTGGGATATCCACACCCGTTTCAATAATCGTCGTCGTGACCAAAACGTCAAATTCTCCTTCAATAAAATCAAAGAGCGTATTCTCAAGTTGGATCTCTGTCATCTGACCGTGTGCATACCCAATGCGTGCATCTGGTACTAGTGCTTGTAATTCTTCCACTTTTTGTTCGATCGTATCTACACGATTATATAGATAGAAAACTTGGCCACCACGAGCCATTTCACGTAAAATCGCTTCACGAATCGCACCAGGATTACTCTCCATAACATAGGTCTGAATCGGATAGCGATTTTCAGGAGGGGTTTCAATCACTGACAAATCACGCACACCAAGCATCGACATGTGTAATGTACGTGGGATCGGGGTTGCCGTCAACGTCAAAACGTCGACTTGCGAACGCAATTGTTTTAAACGTTCTTTGTGTTTCACACCAAAACGCTGTTCTTCATCGATAACTAGTAATCCTAAATCAGCAAAAACGACATCTTTTGATAGTAAACGATGCGTTCCAACAATGATATCGATTTGCCCTTTACGCAGTTCTTCAAGTGTTTTTGTTTGTTGCGCTTTTGTTTGGAAACGGCTCAACACACCTACATTGACTGGGAAACCTTGAAAACGATCGACCATTGTCTCATAATGCTGTTGCGCCAAGATCGTCGTTGGCACTAAAATTGCCACTTGTTTGCTTTCACGAATCGCTTTAAAAGCTGCTCTTAAAGCCACTTCTGTTTTCCCAAATCCAACATCACCTACTAGCAACCGATCCATTGGTTTTTCTTTTTCCATATCTTTTTTGATTTCTGTCGTACTACGTAACTGATCTTGCGTTTCAGAATAAGGGAAAGCATCTTCGAATTCTTTTTGATAGCCATCGTCTGGACCAAAAGCAAAGCCTTTTTCTGCTTCTCTTTTGGCATACAGTTGGATCAAATCATCAGCGATATCTTCGATTCGTTGTGAAACTTTACGCTTCGTCTTAGTCCATTCACTTCCACCTAGTTTATTGATACGCGGAGATTTCGATTCTGAAGCAACATATTTTTGGATAAGATTCAACTGCGTAACAGGAATGAACAATTTATCATCGTTTTGATATACGATCGTTAAATAATCTTGATGCACACCATCGACTTCAAGTGTTTCCATACCGATATATTTTCCGATACCATGATTTTCATGTACGACATAATCTCCTGTTTTTAGTTCATTATAACTTTTGAGACGTTCCGCATTAGAAATCGTTTGACGACGTGCACGTTTTTTCGCAACTTTTTGAAAAATCTCACGTTCTGTAACTACGATCAATTGCTCGTTTGGTAGCTCAAAACCATTTTGCAAACTGGCTTCGATAATCTGTGCACGATTCAACGTTAAGCGATCAGCCTTAGTTGTGACCGCATAGATCTCATGATCACGGAATTCTTGTTCTAATTTTTTTTGTTGCTCTAAAGTACTGACTAAAAAGACGATCGTATAAGAAAGCTTACTCCAGCGATCCACTTCTGCTTTCAACAGCCCCATTTGTCCGAAAAATTGTTGCATCGGTCGATATTGCATCGTATAGATTGCTTGAAAACGCAAATTCCCCATTCCTTTTTGAAACAAAGAAAAAAAGGTCGTTGGCGCTTCAATATGGTGTAATACTTGTGGATCATCGATCAGTACTTCTTGTGTTGAAAACAAGCGTAATTCCTCGATCTTTTGCGTATGCCATTCAGCTGCTTCGTGCATCATCTCACGCGATGTTTCCATGATGCGTGCATAGTCATCGACCATCAATAAGTACGGATCAGTAAAATAATCAATAACTGTAGTCGCTTCTGGATATAAGAAATCGGTATAATACGCTGCGTGTTCACCGGCAATACCATTAGACCAATCTTTAAGCAGTTGCTCAAAATAATCGCTCAATAATGCGCGATCGGTTTCTTCTTGTGTGATAGCCAAACGTTGTTTTAGTGCTTGTTCGACTAATTCTTGTCCATGGTGCAAATGCTCCGTTGAAAAAATCAGTTCCGTAACTGGAAGGAGTGTAAAATGCTCGATCGACTGAATCGAGCGTTGGGTAGCGACATCAAACGTTCGCATCGAATCGATCTCTACATCAAATAGTTCGATTCGAATTGGATCTGCTTGATCAAGCGGATAAATGTCTATGATACTACCTCGAATACTAAAATCTCCTGGCTTTTCAATCATTTGTTGTCGAGTGTACCCCATGTGTACGAAGCGCTGCGGTAAGGCTTGTATGTCGATCTCATCTTGTAAAGCAAACGTCAACTTTGCTTGTTGCCAAGTTTTACGATCAGGCAGCCGTTTTTTTAATGCGGCAATCGGTAAAATATAGATCCCTTTTTTATTCGTTGCAATCGCATCTAATGTCGCGACCCGTTCTGCTTTTGCTTCAGGGGAGGCAAAAGCCATCTCTGCTGAAATCACTTCATCGACTGGGAACACATAAACTTCTGATTCCCATTGGCGTAATTCTTCAGCCGCTTGATTCGCATAATAGAGATTGGCTGTCACTAAAACAACAGAGCGATCTAACTGTTTAAAGGCGCTCAAAATCGCCAGATGCTTAGCAGAACCCGCAAGTCCTGTAATCAGCTGACGTGATGTTTCTTCTTTGAGTTTTGTTTGCCACTGGGTAATCGTTTCGGAACGATTAAGCAAATCAAGAATATCCATCTATTACTCTCCTTTTTTGTTGAACTGATTCATGGTCAACGAAAAATCATTTCCTTCAATATAATGCATCACCGCATCAACAGAAGCATCGATTCCTTGATAGATCATCGGTTGATCCTCTTTATCAAAGCCACTTAGTACGTGATCAATAACCGTTTGTCTTCCTTTAGGTCGACCGATCCCGACTTTGATACGATCAAAGGTCTGTGTTCCTAGATGTGAAATCAAACTTTTGATTCCGTTATGACCACCTGCACTCCCTTTTTGACGCAAGCGTATCTTTCCTACGACTAGATCTAAATCATCATAAATGACGACTAGTTCTTCAGGATAAATACCAAAATACGTCATTAACGGTCCTACTGAGCGACCCGATTCATTCATATACGTTTGCGGTTTCACAAGCAAGACTTTCTCACCATTATAAAAAAATTCTGCAACTTCAGCTTCGAAAGTATTTTTCTTAAATGTTGCTTGATTTTTATTCGCTAATTCATCAAGAACCATAAATCCTACATTATGCTTCGTTTCATGATATTTTTTACCTGGATTTCCTAGGCCAACAATCATTTTCATCTTGTCTATCCAACTCTTTCTTTATCCTATTTTCAAACGCAAAATGCTGGCCAACAAATGTTGACCAGTGCGTTTCGTCTATTCTATACGTAAATTATACCATAAGCACTTCCATTCTGCGAAATATCTGTATCTTTAGTCAATAATCCGATCACTAAAACTTTTTATATTGTGACATATTGAACAACTGTACTTTTAAACAACATTTGTTACGTTTTCAATTCTCTAAAGAAAGCGTTTTAAACTAAAAACAGTTAAAAAAACTGTTATATTGTTTGCTGAATCACATGACAAAAGTTTGATAAAGTGTTAACATAGTCTTTGTAAGAGATGTGAAATTAGAAAGGATGATATATAAATGGTTAAAAGTACAGGAAAAAGACATCAAAAAGTAATTTTAGTCGGTGATGGCGCAGTTGGATCAAGTTATGCGTTTGCGTTACTTACTCAAAATATTGCACAAGAAGTCGGAATTATCGATATCGATAAAGCCAAAACAGAAGGCGATGCTCTTGATTTATCTCATGCTTTAGCCTTTACTTCACCTAAAAAAATCTATGCAGCAGACTATGCCGATGCTCATGACGCTGATTTAGTCGTCATTACTGCTGGGGCTGCCCAAAAACCTGGTGAAACTCGTTTAGACTTAGTTCATAAAAACTTAAAAATCAACCGTTCAGTTGTAACTCAAATCGTAGCATCTGGCTTTGAAGGTATCTTTTTAGTCGCTGCAAACCCAGTAGATATTTTAACGTACTCTACTTGGAAATTCTCTGGCTTCCCTAAAGAACGCGTTATTGGATCTGGTACATCTTTAGATTCTGCTCGTTTCCGTCATGCTCTAGCAGACTTGATCGATGTAGATGCACGTAACGTTCATGCTTATATTTTAGGTGAACATGGAGATTCAGAATTTCCTGTATGGTCTCATGCCAACGTTGCAGGTTTACAAATCTATGAATGGATCAAAAATAATCCAGATGTCGATGAAGAAGCAATGGTCAATTTATTCTTTAGTGTACGTGATGCAGCGTATACGATCATTGAGAAAAAAGGTGCGACCTTCTATGGGATCGCTGTATCTTTAGCACGGATTACTCGCGCTATCTTAGACAATGAAAATGCGGTATTGCCATTATCTGTGTACTTAGATGGCGAATACGGGATCGACGATGTCTACATCGGTACACCTGCCGTGATCAATGCCTCAGGGATCAAACAAATCATTGAAATCCCATTAACAGATAGCGAACAAGAAAAAATGGAAGCTTCTGCAAAACAATTAAAAGACATTTTGCAAAGTGCTTTTGCAAAACTTGAAGAAGAAGACGCAAAACAATAATCTAAAAAACAGATAGGACAATATGTCCTATCTGTTTTGTTTTTCAATACAAAAGATGTAATGTGGTGTACTGATTCCATCACGCTCTTTGATAATTCGTTTCATAATCTTCATGTGGTTGGAGATTGCGATATTCATTGCCTTGATATTGATATCACGAATGATCATAATCACTGAGTTTGCTCGTAATACATCAAATGCATACTGCTGGATCGCTTGCGTCGCTTCTAGCATGTAATCTTTTCCCCATGCACTTTTCTTTAGATGATAACTCAATTCAAAATACGGTCGATCGACGACCCATTGATCCGTCAACCCACATTCTCCGATTACTTCTCCGGTTTCTTTTAGTTCAACTGCCCATATTCCATATCCTTTGGTTTCATAAGAAGCGATATTCCAACGTAACCACTCAGTAATTTCTTCTTGAGTAAAAGGTTCTTCGTAAGCATGCATCACTTCAGGATCTGCTAAAAATTCCGTTAGTGCTGCTGCTTCTCCTTTTGTCCATTGTCTAATACGTAATCGATCTGTTTCTAAAATCATTCGCATCTCTCGCCTCTCTTTTCGTTTTAGATGACACGTCTTCTTTTAACAAAGAAAACGAGCATACAAAGTAAAATGGCTGTCATTGCACCAGATGAATCGAGCATGACATCTTGAAATAGTGGTGTTCTCCCACCGGTTAGCATTTGATGGAATTCATCCAATCCAGCATATCCCGTAGCTGCTAACCAAGCGATCACGCCAGTTAATAAAACACTGCGTATTCGTGGAACAAGACCTAAATAGAAACTACCACCCATTAAAAAATAAGTTCCAAAATGCGCACCTTTACGGATAAAAAATTCGACAAACGAAAAGTATCCCTTAGCTGCGATACTTACCTCACTGCCTGCGTAATTAAACGCCACGTGCGATAAGGAATTTGAAAAAGGTTCATTATTCAACAAAGTGGATAATAATCCAATTTGAGATTGTTGCTCATACGTTTGTGAAGAACTATAGAATAACACTCCCATTAAAATAAAGCCTATCCACAAATATAGTCGTCCATCTTTACGGTATTGTTTGATCACAGGCATCCCTCCAACGTGTTTATATTATCACGTTCTTTAAAACTTGAGAAGAAATAAAAAAAGAAGCCATGACAAAAGCCTGTCATAACTTCTTAAAAAAACGGATGAACGGTATTTCAGAAGGAACATTTTTAATATAAATACGGTTGAAATGGCATTTCTGAGGAATAATACATTGGTAATGATTCGAGTATTCGCAATTCATCAAAATAGGCTGGATCAAAATCAAGTAATTTACCCGCATGATGCAGCACACCTTTGATTTCAAACAAGGCTTTTTTATGTGCTTTAAATGCTGCCAAATCTTTTTCTTCAGCGCTTTGAGTCGTATCTTGTTTTAGTTCATGCAAATCAGCTTCTAGCTTTTCTACAATTACACGAATTTGTTCGACATACTGTTTTTTTTCATTTTGTTTTTCTGCCATCACTAGTCTCTCCTTTAAAAAAGAAATCGCTTACCTTTTTTAGTATAGCATAACTCTAAAAAAATACCGAGTAAATAGATAAGGCTTTCATGATAGAATATTTTGGATGTGCTATACTACTAAAAAAGGAGGAATGTACGTATGCACTATGCAATTAATTGGGATCTAGATTCAATTTTTAAAGGTGGGAGTGAGTCTGAGGCACTGACAAAACGTTTAGCACAACTCTCTGAACAAATTACAGCCTATCAACAAACAATCGAGGCTTGGACTATAGACGAAACGACTCCAGATACAATTGCTACAATTTTACAAAAAGAAGAAGTCTGTAGTAACGGTTTCTCACAATGTGGTAGTTTTATTGGTGCATTGCTATCAAGCGATGTGAACGACCAAAAAGCGAAATTACTGATGGGTGAACTTTCAGCTAAGTCACCAGTTTTTCAGTCTGCTCATACATTATTCGCAAAAAAACTGACGCAAATCACTGATGGTGTTTGGTCGACGATCACAACGAGTGATGCATTGACAGATGTCGCGTTTCGTTTGAATGAAATGCGCCGTGATGGATTAGAATTATTAAGTGAAGCTGAAGAAAATATCATCCACACACTAGCGCTAGATGGGTTAAATGCTTGGAGTGAACATTATGATACGATTGTTGCAACAATTGCGATCCCTTTTACTGATAAAGAAGGCCACGAACAAACGTTATCGGCTGGACAAGCATTTAATAAAATGACTGGCGATCCCGATGCCGAAGTACGGGCAACTTTATTTGCTGCTTGGGAAAAAGCATGGAATGAAAAAGCTCCTCTATTAGCAGACACACTAAATCATTTAGATGGTTTTAGAATCTCAACTCAACGACTACATGGTGTCGAAGATTTCTTGAAAGAACCATTAGAATACAATCGTTTATCTCGTAAAACTCTTGATACGATGTGGAGTACGATCGTTAAAAATAAACAACCGATCATGGATTTTCTTACACGCAAAGCTCAATTATTTGGAAAAGAAAAAATGGATTGGCAAGATCAAGATGCGCCAATTATTTTAGGTGATATGACCGAGCGAACATACAGTTTTGATGAAGCTGCTACGTTTATTATTGACCATTTTAAAGAATTTAGTCCTAAAATGGCTGACTTTGCACAAATGGCTTTTGAAAAATCTTGGATCGAAGCTGAGGATCGTCCAGGTAAACGTCCTGGCGGTTACTGTACTGAATTACCTGAAACAAAAGAATCACGTATCTTTATGACCTATAGCAATTCTGTCAATGAAGTCGCGACTTTGGCACATGAATTGGGTCATGCCTTTCATAGCAGTGTGATGTGGGACTTGCCTAGTGTCAATCAAGAATACGCAATGAACGTTGCCGAAACAGCGAGTACTTTTGCTGAATTAATCGTAGCAGATGCAACGCTTAAAGAAGCGCAAACAAAAGAGGAAAAGATCAACTTACTGGATACAAAGATGCAAAATGCGATTGCGATGTTTATGAATATCCATGCGCGTTTTCTCTTTGAAACAAACTTCTATACTGCACGTCAAAAAGGCTTAGTATCACAAGAACAAATCACTAATTTAATGCTAGAAGCGCAAAAAGAAAGCTATCTAGATCAACTTGGTAGCTATCATCCTCATTTTTGGGCAGCGAAATTGCATTTCTTTATCGATGATGTTCCATTTTACAACTTCCCTTACACCTTTGGCTATTTATTTAGTATGGGAATCTATGCGTATGCTTCAGACAAAGGAACTAGTTTTGAAGATGACTACATTGCACTTTTACGCGATACTGCTTCAATGACGACTGAAGAATTGGCACAAAAACATTTACAAGTCGATCTAACAAAACCAGATTTTTGGCAAGCTGGTATCGATCGTGTCCTAGCAGATGTCCATGAATTTATGGAATTAACACAAAACTATATTTAATTATCGTTAAAACACGGGATCACTTTTTGATTGGATTTTCAAAAAGTGATCCCGTGTTTTTTTATTAAATTTTGCGTTTTAATCGTAAAGCATTTAGTAAGACCGAAACAGAACTAAAACTCATCGCTCCACCAGCAAGCATCGGATTGAGGAGTGGTCCACCAAATAAATACAAGAGCCCCATCGCAACTGGAATCCCTAAAATATTATAAGCAAACGCCCAAAAAAGATTTTCTTTAATCGTTTTTATCGTCAAGCGACTATATAAGAGTGCTTGAACTACTCCTGTCAATTCGTTCTTCATCAAGATAATATCCGCCGACTCTAATGCCACATCTGTTCCTGAACCGATCGCCATCCCAATATCTGCTTGCGCGAGTGCAGGAGCATCATTTACTCCGTCGCCTACCATTGCGACTAGTCCTTGATGTTTTGTTTGCAATTGTTGGATTGCTTGTGCTTTTTGAGCTGGAACGACCTCACTGACTACTTCGGTGATCCCAACTTGACGTGCGATCGCTTGTGCTGTTTTTTCGTTATCTCCAGTCAACATGACCACACTTAGCCCGTTTTCTTTTAATGACCGAATCGCTTCTTGACTGCTTGGTTTGATTGGATCAGCCACGGCTAGTGCGCCTATGATAGTTGTATCTGTGACTAAAGCGATTGGTGTCTTTCCTTGTTCTGCCCAAATAATCGCTTGTTTTTGAATCTTCTCTGCTTGTGGTAATGCAGTTAGAACGGTCATATTTCCCAAACGATACGTTTGACCCTCGATCGTCCCTTTAATCCCTACACCAGGTAAAGCTAAAAATCCATCTACTTCTTTTAATACAAGTTGCTCTTGTTTTGCTCGTTTTAAGACTGCTTTCGCAAGCGGATGTTCAGATACTTGTTCAAGCGAAGCCACTAGCGTCAAAAAGTCCAACTCACTCGATCCATTGATACTAACTAAATCCGTCACTTCAGGATTGCCTTGTGTGATGGTTCCAGTCTTATCTAACACGATCGTTTGCAATCGATGTGTCCGTTCCAATGCTTCACCCGTTTTAAATAAAATTCCTTTTTCAGCCGCTTTTCCCATTCCTACCATCATCGCTGTCGGTGTTGCTAGACCTAATGCACATGGACAGGCAATCACTAATACAGAAATAGTGATCGTCAAGGCAAAGACCCAAGACTCGTGGCCAAAAATCAACCAAACAAGACCTGAAAGTAATGCTAAACCAATAACGATCGGTACGAACACACCTGAAACTCGATCAGCTAATTTAGCAATCGGTGCTTTTGATCCTTGTGCTTCTTCTACTAATTTTACAATTTGAGCTAAAGCCGTTTCAGCACCAATCTTCGTCACACGCATCTCGATGCTGCCTTGTTGATTCAAACTAGCACCTACAACTGAATCTCCTACTTGTTTAGCAACTGGCAAACTTTCACCAGTCAGTAAACTTTCATCAATACTGGTCGCACCTTTTGTCACAATCCCATCTGTTGGAATTTTTTCACCTGGTTTAACCAATACGATATCGCCTACTTGCAATTCGGCGACCAAACGCGTTTGTGCTTGTCCTTTAATTAACACTGTCGCCTCTTTTGGAGAAAGATTTAAGAGACTTTGAATCGCATCGGATGTTTTCCCTTTGGAGACTAATTCAAAATATTTTCCTAAAGTAATCAAGGTCAAAATCACCGCTGCCGATTCATAATACAAATTCATCGCGGCTGTCGTATCACCTAAATAGACCGTAATAGTTCCATATAGACTATATATAAACGCTGCACTGGTTCCTAACGCTACTAAAGAGTCCATTGAAGGATGTCCTTTAAACAAGGCTTTGAATCCTTTGGTAAAAAATGCTCGTCCAATGATTAAAACCGGAGTCGCCAGTATCAATTGTAGTGTTGCCGCAACGACCGGCGCATGATGACTACTGATCTGATGCCAAATTGGTAATCCAATCATTTCACCCATCGCAAGATACAATAAAGGGATCGTAAAGACTGCCGACCAGATAAATCGATACCACATGTGGTGGATAGCTTGTTGTTTCTTGTCTTTTTGATTGACATCTGGCTGTTTTTCTACTACTAAATGATAGCCTGCGTCCGTTACTGCTCGAGCGATCGTGACGATCGAGGTATCCGCGCTGACAAACGATACTTGTAATGTTTCAGTCGCGAGATTGACTGTGGCTTTTTTTACACCAGCTAACTGACTGACTACATGTTCTACTGTTTGCGCACAACTAGCACACGTCATCCCCTCCACTGGTAATGTCATTTGAGTGATTGGATCGACTAGCTGATAGCCTGCGTCTGCTACTGCTTGTGAAAGAGTGGAAAATGAAATTTCCGCATCTTCTGTGACCTGTAGTGTTTCAGTCGCAAGATTGACCGTGGCCTTTTTCACATGCGGTAGTTTTGCGACAGCTTTTTCGACCGTTTGGGCACAACTAGCGCATGTCATTCCTTCAACTTGAAATTGTTTATGCACAAGAATTCACTCCTTTAGTTCGTCTTCTTGTTCATATCCTACTTCTATCGTTTACATTTGTCAACGATTAAACGCTAAGATGACAGTTCTGTTCGCAAGGCATAGACTGCACCTAAACAATTTGCATGATTTTGAAATTGACAGGCTTCGATCACTACAGGGGTAAAGGTTTGTTGGTAAAATGCATCATGATTTAATATTTTCGCATACTGACGATTGATTTCTGTAATCAATAAAGGTTGAGCACTGATTCCTCCACCGATGACGATCTTTTCTGGATCAAAGATACATTGTAGATTAAAGAGCAATGAAGCGATTTGGAAACAGTAGCCTTCAAATAGATCATATAATGATTTAGACGAATTTTTATTCAAGTGTTCAAATACTGTCTGACCATCTGTTATATCCTCTAGTTCTAGTAAGCGTGCTGCTTGTTTGATAAATCTGGCTGCTGAAAGTTGTGCACCTGTCATTACCTGTTTATCTGGTAGGCTCGGATGATTCAAAATAAAACTAAACTCGCCAGCTTGAAAATTTTTTCCTTCCAAAAGTTTCCCATCAACTAATAGACCACCACCGACACCAGTCCCTAATGTCAGACCGACCGCTTGTCTGATACCCTGTAAACTACCTAGCCAATATTCGCCTAAAATCGCAGCTTTACCATCATTTTGAACAGCAACCGGTAACGTACAGCCGATTTTTTCAAAAAAGTCTGCAAATGAAAAATGATCTAAAAAAGTCAATGAACCTCCATGATAAACTGTTTTTGTCGTGGTATCGATCTTTCCGGGACAACTGATTCCCACTCCCTGACAAGTATCTGGTAGTTCATTTAAGATATTCTCGATACACGCTAAAAATTGTTGTTTTGTTTTCGGTGTATCGGTCGTCTTCACATCAGAAAGTTCACCTTCTTTAGTAACGTATGCTTGTTTGATCTGAGTCCCGCCAATATCTAATGCACAGTACATCAAAGCGCCTCCTTTTCTTACTACTTTAGCGAAAAAAAAAGAAGCAATCAAGTTTCCTTGATTGCTTCTTTGAACGATCGGCTTAATGATATAGATCAAAGCGACCTTTAGCGAATACTTCTTTAAATCCACCAGTTTCCATTAATGATTTGTTTTCAATCATTTTCTTCACGAATGAAGCTGGATATCCTTTGATTCCAGTATTTCCAACCATACCAAATGCATGCGTATTTCCGATTGAAGCTACAGAACCTTGAGATTTAAACGTAAATTCTTGTGTTGCTTGACCATTTAATTGGTTCAAGATGTTTTTAGCAGCGTGTGTCCCCATTTTCAAAGCGATTTGTGCAGTTGTTGGGTAAGGACGATTTGATTCTTTATCCATTACAGCAGACACATCACCAATTAGGTAAACATCGTTGTGATTTGGATCAGTCAAGTCAGCATTGACCATTACGCGGCCACGACGTTCTTCAAATCCAGATTCACCGATTACCGTGCTTCCGCTAACACCTGTTGTCCAGATGATCGTAGCAGCTTCTAGTTCACCCATTGTTTCGTCTTTACCGTCTTGGTAGACAACTGTTTCAGGTTTGATTGCTTTGATTGCTTTACCAGTCATTAATTTAACATCCCATTTAGCTAAGTGATCTAAACAGTAATTTGTTAAATCATCGTTGAACATTGGTAAGATTGTTGGGGCAGCTTCGACACAGAAAATTTCGATTTCTTTTGGATCTACGCCAGCGATTTTTGCGTAACGTGGACGTGCTTCTACTAAAGAACCAACTAATTCGATACCAGTAAATCCAGCACCACAAACAACTAATTTTAGATATTTTTTATCTTTTGTTTGTTTGTATTTTGCCATGCTTGCTAAAATATGCTCATGGATTTTGTTAGCTGAATCAATAGTTACCATCTCTAAAGCATTTTCTTCAGCGCCTTCGATTCCAAATGTTTCAGAACGGAAACCTAAAGAAACGATCAAGTAATCATAATGGATTGGTGATCCATTTTTTAATGTTACTTCTTTTTTGTCTGCATCAATTTTTTCAACGCGGTCTTGCACAAAAGTAGTTACTTTTGGATTCACTACGTCTTTGATTGGATAGCAAATTTTTTCTTTTGGTTGTGTTCCAGCAGCTACTTCATGTAGATAAGTTGCTTCATAATGGTAATCATTTTGATCCACTAATGTAATATGGAAATCTCCAGCTTTTTTCTGCAAAGTTTTTAAGGCCATTAAGCCTGCATAACCTGCACCTAAAATCGTCACTTCTTTCACGATTCGTCCCTCTTCTTTCTATAATAAAAATTAAATTAAGATACCCAACAGATAAGTTAGTACTTGCACAGCCGATCCGACAGCTAAAATACGAATAGCACAGATAAATGTTTCTCTTTTCACTTGTTTTGCTAAAAACAGTTTCGTTTGTTTGTAAACAAAAGGCACAATCACTAATGATAATAAAACTGTTACAGGTGCCAATTGCAGTAGTACAGACGCAATAATTCCTATAAATGCAAACAGATTAAAAAACACAAATAAATTTAATGAACCTTTTCGTCCTAAATAATGTGCTAATGTATACCGTTTATTCTTCTCATCTTCTTCCATATCACAAGTGTTATTTGCAAGCATCAAGTTTGCAATCCACAAGGTATTCGGCAATGCTATAATAAAAATATTGACTAAAGTCATCCAATTCCATTCAAAAACCTCGTATGTATTTAAATACACACAGATCAATGAAATCATAAAGCCCATGGTAAAGCCTGAGAAAAACTCACCTAAAGGCAAGCTAGACAAAGGTCTAGGACCCGATGAATAAAAGATTCCGACTAAATAGCAATAGAGTCCCATCCAAAAAAGTGGCCAACCGACAAAATACGCAAGGGTCAATCCCATGATCGCTGAAACGATGATCATACTGGTCATCAGCCAGAACACCAAACGGATCGATAAATTTTCGCGCCCAATGATATTGGTTTTTTCGCGATAATCATGAACATCGGTCGCATGATGGTAATCGTTATAGTTGTCGAGCATATCGACCGCCATATTGAATAAAAACATTGCAAGAAAATAAATTAGAACAAATCCGAGATGAATGGACCGGTAATGATACCAACTATAACACAAACCGATCAAAAATGGTAACACACTTGCCGTTTTTGCTTTAAATTCTACTAATTCTAAGAATACTTTTAATGACATACGCTTCTCCTTTCATTGAATTGTTACAAGTTGCATAAAA
>NZ_CAJYIS010000025.1 GCF_913775425.1 uncultured Enterococcus sp. | reverse complement strand
TTTTAGAGCTATGTTGTTTTGAATGCTTCCAAAACAATGAACATTACTATGTGTGTCGTAGGTGTGTTTTAGAGCTATGTTGTTTTGAATGCTTCCAAAACACCAAAATCAGTCGCAATTCTTCTATGATTGTTTTAGAGCTATGTTGTTTTGAATGCTTCCAAAACAGTCATCGTTACAATAGTTACCAAAAAACTGTTTTAGAGCTATGTTGTTTTGAATGCTTCCAAAACCAATAAATTCTGGATAAGATAATGGACTAAGTTTTAGAGCTATGTTGTTTTGAATGCTTCCAAAACAAAGTCAATGTTTTAGCGTAAATGAGATAGGTTTTAGAGCTATGTTGTTTTGAATGCTTCCAAAACGCTTGTAAAAAAGAGCGATTCATACTATAAGTTTTAGAGCTATGTTGTTTTAGCTAAACTCAAAAAGACTTGAACTGAATTTAACAGTTCAAGTCTTTTTTTACATACAAAAAAAGCCCTTGTTTCCAAGGACTTTCGTTTCGATCGATAATAAGATTAACGACGGATTTCTTTGATACGAGCTGCTTTTCCGTGTAATGCACGTAGGTAGTACAATTTCGCACGACGTACTTTACCAAAGCGAACTACTTCTAATTTTGCAACACGTGGTGTATGTAGTGGGAATGTACGTTCCACACCGATACCGTTTGATACTTTACGTACTGTGTAAGTTTCGCTGATTCCAGCTCCACGGCGTTTGATTACAACACCTTCGAATAACTGAATACGTTCGCGAGTTCCTTCGACAACTTTTGCATGTACGCGTACTGTATCTCCAGGACGGAATGCAGGAATGTCTGTACGTAATTGTTCTTGAGTTAGTTCTTGAATCAATGGATTCATAATTTATCATTCTCCTTATTTCCAAATATTCTTATAAGTCACACTCACAGCGGAATATTGTAATAGTTGAGCTTTCACTCACTAAAGCATCATAGCATATCTTGATAGTAATTGTAAAGAAAAAATCTTGACGCGCTATTGATTTTCTTCGCGCTTGATTTCCGCTAACCATTTTTCCATCTGCGGCGTTAACTCATAGGCGTTTAGCATATCTGGACGACGTAGATACGTCCGACGCAAGGATTCTTTTGTCTGCCACTCTTCGATCAATTTATGATTGCCATTCGTCAAGACTTCAGGCACTTTCATCCCGCGAAAATCAGCCGGACGTGTGTACTGCGGATGCTCAAGTAGACCTGTTGAATGCGAATCTGTTTGGGCAGAAAGATTATTTCCCAATACTTCTGGCAATAAGCGTACCGTCGCATCGATCATGACCATCGCCCCTAATTCGCCCCCAGTCAAGACATAATCTCCCAATGATACTTCATCGGTAACGAGCGTACGGATCCGTTCATCATATCCTTCATAATGCCCACAAATAAACACGAGTTGTTCTTCTTGTGAGAACTCCTCAGCCATTTTTTGATCGAATTTTTTACCTGCTGGATCGAGTAAAATCACGCGTGGCATCACTTCAGGTCGTTCTTGTTTGATCGCTTCGATATTGTCAAAAATCGGTTGGACTTTTAATAACATCCCTGCACCGCCACCATACGGGTAATCATCGACCGTTTGGTGTTTATTATCTGAGAACTCACGAAAATTCGAAACACGGATATCCAATAATCCTTTATCACGCGCTTTTCCAATAATCGATTCGCCCATCGGACCTTCAAACATGCGTGGAAATAGTGTCAATACATCAATTCTCATCGTCTAGTAACCCCTCTGGAATCTCTACGATCACTTCGCCATTTGCGATATCGACTTTTTTAACAACAGATTCGATATACGGAATCAACGCATCTTTTTTTCCTGGACGTTGGACGACCCAAACATCATTGGCTCCTGGAGATAAGATCTCTTTGATTTTTCCTAATACGCGATCGTCTTCTTTGACTTCTAGACCAATGATTTCATGATAGTAAAATGCGTTTTCTTCTAATTCGACTAGTTCGTCTTTGGATACTTTTAAGATTCCATCACGAAATGGTTCCACATCATTGATAAAGGGATAACCTTCGAATGTCAATAAATCAAAATTTTTATGTTTACGATGTGATTCGATCACAAGTTTTAATGGTTTTTGATGTTCACGAAATAACATCAAGCTATTGCCTGGTTGATAGCGTTCTTCTGGAAAATCCGTTTGCGAAATTACGCGAACTTCACCGCGAATACCGTGTGTGTTGACGATCTTTCCTACATTTAAATACTCTGTCACTTTCTTGTCCTCATTTCTATTAAATTCTGGTTTATTGTATCACGGATACGTAGTCTTTGCATCTACTACCAGAAGCTTAGATCGGTAAGGATTGTTGGATAAATTGAGTAAAACGCTCTACTTGTTGGGCGATAAACGTGATGGCTTGGTTTGTCGTGTCGCGTAACGTTCCTCCTGGTAAAAAGCTTGCTAGTTGATAAAACGCTTGGAAGATCGTGTCACGAAAGTACCAAGCCACAAATAGCACCACAAGAAACCCAAAAATGCGCCAGATCAAACGACTGATTTTAAAGATCAACCAAATCAAGATGATTACGATGACTAAAAATAAGATATTTTCCATAAGTCCCTCCTAAAATACTTAGTATGACAGGTTTTCTTTAAAAAACCTAGCCTTGCGTTCAATTCTTAAAAAAAGCACAAAAAAAGCCCTGAATCATTCAGAGCTTTTTGCATCTTGGTCCAAAATCGTCAAACGAATTTTTTGTTTGGTCTGCGTACGTACACTATAGACGATCGTCCGAATCGCTTTTGCGACCCGTCCTTGCTTTCCAATCACTCGCCCGATATCTTCTGGAGCCACAGCTAATTGATATTCAATGAAATCATCTGATTCAACGACTTTGATCGTCAATTGATCAGGTTCAGTAACTAATGGACCCACGATTGCTAAGATTAACTCTTTCACATCTGCCATAAGTTTCCCTCTTATTTCTTAGTGAATTTAGCTTCGTGATGTTTCTTCATAACGCCTTCTTTAGAAAGTAAGTTACGAACTGTATCAGAAGGTTGCGCACCTTTAGATAACCAATCTAAAACTAAATCTTCTTTAAGAGTTACTTCAGCTGGATCTTTTAAAGGGTTGTAAGTACCTACTGTTTCGATGAAGCGTCCGTCACGTGGAGAACGTGAATCAGCAACTACGATACGGTAAAAAGGACTTTTCTTAGAACCCATACGTTTTAAACGAATTTTTACTGCCATTACGATATACACCTCCGTTGGTTTTAATCACAAGATGTATTCTATCAGTTTTTTACGTAGGTGTAAAGAGTTTTTTCTTTACAGTTGATAAAAAAATTGCTTACTTTTTAAAAGGGATATCTTTTGCAAAATTTTTAGATTTTTCTTACAATAATCTTGTAATTGAATTTAAGGAGGATGTTCGCATATGACAAAAACAATCGGTGTCTTAGTTGGGAGTTTACGTGAAGGTTCATATAACAAGTTAGCTGCAGAAACATTTATTTCATTATTACCTGAAGGATTTGAAGGAAAAATCATCGAAATCGGCGATCTACCTTTATATAATGAAGATTTAGATGTTGAAGGAAAGGTTCCTGAAGCTTGGACTCGTTTTAGAAATGAATTAAATGCAGTCGACGGTGTCTATTTCTTCACTCCAGAATACAATCGCTCAATGCCAGCTACAATCAAAAATGCATTAGACGTAGGTTCACGTCCTTATGGCCAAAGTGCTTGGGATAATAAACCAGCTTTAGTCGTTTCTGTTTCAGTTGGAGCTGTTAGTGGATTTGGTGCGAACCATCACTTACGTCAATCATTAGTCTTCTTAAACGTTCCAACCTTACAACAACCAGAAGCCTATATCGGCAATGTTACAAATCTTTTAGAAGATGGTGCATTCAAACAAGATACAAAAGACTTCTTCCAAATGATTACAGATAAATATATCGAATTTTTCAATCGTTTCGCCTAAACATGCAATAATAGGCTGTAACAGAAGTGAGCAGCTCCAAGAAATAAGCCGAAGCATTCCGATAATAGGTTCACCTATTTTGGCAATGGTTCGGCTTATTTTCGCAAGAGTTACTTCTGGAACACCGTTTACTTTATTTTGAAGAGGTTATGACAAATGCCTGTCACAACCTTTTTCATTATAAAAAGCGTTCGTCTAAAGACGAACGCTTTGGTGATTACTCTTTATCTTTTTTATCTTTATGATTGAATTTTTCAGCTACGTCATCTGCAAATTCTTCAACTTTTTCTTTTACATCGCCGAAGCCTTTTTTGATTTTACCTTTTAGTTCTTCGGAGTCATCACCAGTTACTTTACCTTTAGTTTCTGTTACTTTACCTTCAACTTGTTCTTTGTTCACCATTGTGCATTCCCCTTTCTGTTATATAATAATAGTACCATGAGTCGCTTTTTCCGACAAATAATAAGCTATCAAAAAAAGTGTGACAGAAGTCTGTCACACTTTTTTGACTATTTTTTCTTTTTCTTTTTCTTCTTGTTTTTCTTGACCATACGGTTCATAGCCATTTTTCCTAATTTTCCTTTGATTCCTGAGCCAAACATTTGATCCATTCCTGGCATATCAAAATTTCCATTCGACATTTTTTTCATCATCGTACGTGCTTCTTTGAATTGTTTGATCATCCGATTCACTTCAACGACGCTATTGCCAGAACCTGCGGCGATTCGACGACGGCGACTTGGATTTAATAGATCGGGATTTTCACGTTCAGCTGGTGTCATAGAGAACACGATCGCTTTTTTACGTGCGATATCTTTAGGATCGACTTTGAAATTATCCATTCCTGGCATTTGATTCATTCCCGGGATCATTTTCATCAAATCTTCTAATGGTCCCATACTCATGACTTGGTCGAGTTGTTCGATGAAATCATTGAAGTCAAAGCTGTTTTCTTTCATTTTCT
The DNA here is from genome assembly GCF_913775425.1 of uncultured Enterococcus sp. Classification (GTDB taxonomy): domain Bacteria; phylum Bacillota; class Bacilli; order Lactobacillales; family Enterococcaceae; genus Enterococcus_G. The sequence goes on along the minus strand of NZ_CAJYIS010000025.1, from coordinate 12,857 downwards.
TCGCTAATTCTTCAGCTTTTTTCTCATCGTAATCTTGTTGCGCACGTTCGATCAGCGTCAACATATCCCCCATACCTAAGATACGGCTCGCCATGCGATCTGGATGGAAGACTTCTAGATCTGTTAATTTTTCACCCGTCCCGGTAAATTTGATTGGCGCTCCTGTAATCGAACGAATCGATAATGCCGCTCCCCCACGAGTATCCCCATCTAGTTTCGTGATAATAACTCCGGTGATCCCAAGCTGTTGGTTAAAACTATCCGCAACGTTTACTGCATCTTGTCCTGTCATGGCATCAACGACTAATAAGATCTCATTTGGTTGGGCAAGTGCTTTGATGTCTTGTAACTCTGTCATCAAGGCTTCATCGACATGCAGACGTCCTGCCGTATCGATCAAGACATAATCGTTTTTCTTTTCTTTCGCTTGTTCGAGTCCTTGACGAACGATTTCCACTGGACTAACTTCTGTTCCCATTTCAAAAACAGGAACATCTAACTGTTGACCCAATACTTTTAATTGATCGATCGCTGCTGGACGATAGACGTCTCCTGCAATCAATAACGGACGTGCATTTTCTGTTTTCTTTAAATGATTTGCTAGTTTCCCGGTAAAGGTCGTTTTTCCGGCCCCTTGTAATCCGACCATCATGATCACAGTTGGGATCTTAGGATTTTTCTCTAACTCAACCGTTTCTGAACCTAACGTTTTTGTCAATTCTTCATTTACGATTTTTACGATTTGTTGTGCAGGGGATAAGCTATCTAAAACTTCCACACCAACCGCACGTTCACGAACGCTTTTCGTAAATTCTTTGACTACTTTTAAGTTGACATCGGCCTCTAAAAGCGCAAGACGGATCTCGCGCATCATTTCTTTAACGTCAGCTTCCGTTACTTTTCCTTTTTTACGTAATTTTCCCATCGCTTGTTGCAAGCGTTCTGTTAAACTCTCAAATGCCATAATAATTCCTTCCTTTATTCATCGATTTCTTGTAGTTGCGCAAGTAGCGGCGCAATGATTTGATCTTGTGGATATTCTTTGGTGACATGTCGTTCTAGTCGATCGAGTAATTGTGCACGGACGATATAGTTTGAGTACATGTGTAATTTACGTTCATAATCTTCTAAGATTTTCTCGGTTCGTTTGATATTGTCGTAAACTGCTTGACGGCTCACACCATATTCTTCAGCAATTTCACCTAGCGAAAAATCATCCGCATAATACAGCTCCATATAGTTCATTTGCTTTTGTGTTAAAAGAGTAGAATAGAATTCAAATAACGCATTCATACGATTCGTTTTTTCAAGCTCCATATATTCCCCTCCTTTATTGACCTCTTTGTCTTAGTCAAAGTCGAGTCTTATTATACCATAGTCCCACTTAGATTTTCATGATAAAATAGAGAAAGCAATCTACTTATCCTAAAGGAGCCACACATACGATGAAAAAAATACTTGTGGTCGATGATGAACCTTCGATCGTAACTTTACTGACATTTAATTTAGAAAAAGAAGGCTATCAAGTAACTACTGCTCAAGATGGTTTAGAAGCATTTCAAATCGCTTTAAGCGAACAATTTGATTTTTTGCTCGTTGACGTGATGCTTCCAGGTCTAGACGGGATCGAATTGACTCGAAAATTGCGTCAAGAAAAAATCGAAACACCGATTTTGATTTTAACGGCTAAAGATGATCCAATCGATCGTATTTTAGGTCTTGAGATCGGTGCTGATGATTACATTAGCAAACCCTTTAGTCCACGAGAAGTGTTGGCGCGAATGAAGGCAATCTCAAGAAGAATGGAACACCGCCCTCACCTTGCTAGTGATGATGTTGTCGAAAAACCTATCCGGATCGGTGAGATCTACGCCGATACAGCCAATTACCAAGTCCGTGTGCGAGATCAGCTGATCGATTTGACGCCTAAAGAATTCGAATTGTTGGTTTATTTTATGAAACGTAAAAATCGCGTGATCGATCGTGACACGCTCTTAGACCGCATTTGGAAATTTGATTTTGATGGCCAAACACGAATCGTCGATGTCCACATCAGTCATTTACGTGAAAAAATCGAACGTGATCCGAAACGGCCGCAATACTTGGTCACGGTACGCGGATTTGGTTACAAATTTCAGGACCCTACCTTATGAGTAGAATCCAAAACTGGCTTAAAAATTACGGCTTGATCACGCTAGCTTTACTGGCTTTCTTTATTATCAGCTGGCAATTTATCGCTCGTTTTTACGACCAACAAGTCACCCAGCAACAAGTGACCTATCTTGAAAAAAAAGGGGATTTTTTACTAGCCGTTAGTCAAGATGATCTGACACAAGTCGAGCGCTTTGCTAAAAAAGATCTAGTACAACAAGGAGAACGGATCACCTTATTAAATCAAGCAGGAATGATCCTTTACGACAGCTACGACGAACATCTCCAAAACGATTCTAGAACGAACCGCCCAGAAATCAAAGCCGTGATGGATGGCAACTCTCTGGGCCAAGCGATTCGTAAAAGTAATACCTTGAATGAAACACTGCTATACGTTGCCTTACCCATCAAAAAAGATGGTAATTTAGTAGGCTATTTGCGCTTGTCTGAACCGGTGACAGAATTCGTTGCCCAAGCCGCAGGTATCAAACGTTCGATCTTTATTTATTATTTATTGTTTTATCTAATGGGCTATCTACTTGTCTTCCGCTTGATCAGAAAACGCAACCGACCGGTGGAGACCGTATTGCCTGTCTTACAGCGGATGTTGGATGATCCTAAGACCAAAAAAACATTGATCTATGAGTCCGATTCACCTGATATGCAAGAACTTTATCAGGTAATCACCCAATTAAATGAACAGATGCAAAAAACGTATACAGCTTATGAAACGAGTGAAAAACGCTTATCGACGCTTCTTAATGAATTGATGATCGGTGTTTTCTTATTGGATGATCAGCAAGTCTTGACGATGAATGTCGTCATGCAAAAAATGCTTGGGCTTCAAACAGCTCCTAAAGAAAACCAACCCTTCACACACGTATTGACCGATACACAACTGATCCAACTGATCTATCATGTTAGTGAAGATTGTCCATTCGTTCAACAAGAACTCACACTTAGTCAAACCAATATGGTTGTCGATGTGACCTTGCGCTATTTTAAAGAAGATCATCAAATTTTAGCTACTGCATACGATTTAACAAAAATTCGCCAGCTAGAAAAAATGCAACGTGATTTTGTAGGAAATGTGACGCACGAATTAAAGACACCGGTCACTTCTTTGATTGGATTTACAGAAACGTTACTTGACGGAGCAAAAGAAGATCCCGAAACTTTAGAAAAATTTTTATTGATTATGCAAACTGATGCTAAACGTCTGGAAGCTTTGATCCAACAAGTGATCCAACTATCTAAAATGTCGACACGCTATGACTATGAATGGAAAACGATCCCGATCCATGCATTTATCAAACAAATCATTGAACGCTATCAAGCTTTGAGCCATGAAAAGCACGTACAGTTCGTTTTAGATGGTTCTGAACAACTTCTTTTTTTGACTAAACTTGAATTATTCGATGGCATTTTAAAAAACTTGATTGAAAATGCTTTATTCTATTCGCCAACCGACACTACTGTTCATATCCATTTTGCTACCGAGCAAGATCATTTGATTTTAACGATTGCAGATCAAGGAATCGGGATCGCAAAAGAAGATCAAGAACGGATCTTTGAACGCTTCTATCGAATCGACAAAGCCCGTACAAGGCATTCCGGAGGCTCTGGATTAGGTCTAGCAATCGTAAAAGAATATGTTGATGCACTAGATGGAACGATCGAAGTCAAAAGTGCACTCCAACAAGGATCGACTTTTAAATTGACGTTCCCTTTATACTAAAAAAACCTCTCAGCCGATATTTCAGGCTAAGAGGTTTTTTGTATTTATTTTGTTGTAATTTCTCCATCAACTGAACGTTCGACTTTCATCGCTGTGATCGGTAAGTAACCCAATTCTTTGACCACACCTTCTTGTACATCTGTGCTAACCATGTAATCTAAGAATGCTTTAACGTCTTGATCTGGTTCACCTTTTGTATACATATGCTCATAAGACCAAATTTTCCAGTCATTTGTTTCAATCGCTTCGGCACTTGGTTTGACACCGTCTAAAGCAAGTGTTTGAAGTGAATCATCTAAATAAGAAAGCGCTAGGTAACTGATTGCACCTGGTGTTTGCGCAACGATTTTCTTCACTGCTCCTGATGAATCTTGCTCTTGGCTTTGCATCGCTTCGGCACCATCTAAGCCCCATTTTTCAAATGTTGCACGTGTACCACTACCCGATGCACGGTTGACTACCGTTACCGCGACATCTTTTCCACCAACTTCTTTCCAGTTTTTGATTTTACCTGTAAAGATATCGATCAATTGTTTTTGGGAAATATTGTCAACACCGACTTCTTTATTGGCTACTGGTGCCATACCGACTACAGCAACTTTATGATCGACTAATTCATCAGCCTTTACGCCTTCTTTTTCTTCAGCAAATACATCAGAATTTCCGATCGTCACAGAACCACTGGCAACTTGACTCAGCCCTGTACCTGAACCGCCACCTTGAACTGTAATCGTGTAATTTGGATGTTCAGTTTGAAAATTTTCTTGTGCTGCTTCTACTAATGGTTGGAGCGCTGTAGACCCTACTGCCACGATTTCAACCGGTTTGTCAGAAGAAGATTTTGAATCATTTGTTGCTGAACTTGCATTGTTCCCACATCCTGCAAGTAATACTCCAGTTAAGACTAAAATGGCACCTAATTTTTTCATGTTGTATCTCCTCTCTTTATTACAAACATAGTGTAACAAGTGTGTGTAAAGAGAAAATGGACTTTATGTAAACATTACTGCTCTCTTTGTCAAATTTATGTAAATAAAAAAAGCTGTGACGAAAGTGGATAACTCAAAAAAATAAGCCGAATCATTCCGATAATAGGTTCAGCTATTCCGGTAATAATCCAACTTATTTAATCGAGAAGATCGGTTATTCAAGTTTTGACACTATAATCAACCTATGTTACAGCTTTTTTTCGTTTTCCATATAAGCGCGTAAACGAGCCATCGCTTCCGTTAAGTTTTCCATACTTGCTGCATAACTGATCCGCACATATCCTTCTGCCTCTGGACCAAATGCGATACCTGGAATGATCGCTAATTGATTTTTTTCAGCTAGGTCTACACAAAATTCCATCGAATCGTTGAGATACCCGGTTGGAATTTTCGCAAAAATGTAAAACGCTCCTGAGGGTTTCGCGATCTCAAATCCCATTTTCGTCATTTCCTCATAGACCATATTGCGACGTTTACGGTATTCTTCTTTCATGACCTCGGCATCTTTGATTCCTTCTACTAATGCCCGAACGGCAGCTTTTTGCGAAATCGTTGAAGCCGCAGTGACCAAGTATTGATGTACTTTGATAATTTGTTGTGCTAAAACTTGTGGGGCAAAAATAAATCCGATACGCCATCCTGTCATTGCATGCGATTTTGATAATCCATTGATCACGATTGTTTGATCATATAAAAATGTTGCAATGCTCTCATGCGGCGCATCATAAGATAATTCACTATAGATCTCATCACTGATCACAAAAACATCATATTTTTTCAACACTTCAGCTAAAGCGGATAGTTCGTCAGCAGTGTACGTTACACCTGTTGGATTGCTTGGAAAGTTTAAGATTACCGCTTTGACTTTATCACCGCGTTTGATCAACTCTACTTCCAATGCTTCAGGAGATAGAATAAAGCCATTATCTGTCGTATCGATATACACAGGAGTCGCACCTGCTAAATGGATGATCGGTTCATAACCAGGATAGATCGGTGCAGGTAAGATTACTTCATCTCCAGGGACCAACATACTCAAAAGAGTCGCAGAGATGGCTTCTGTCGCGCCAACCGTAACCATTACTTCTGATTGCCAGTCGTAGGCTACATGATATTTTTCTTTGAAAAAAGCAGATGCCGCTTGACGAACATCATTTAATCCAGCCATTCCAGAATAATGACTAAAATTATCTTCGATCGCTTTGATACCAGCTTGTTTGACATGCTCTGGTGTATCAAAGTCTGGCTCTCCTAAAGTTAATTTGAGCATATTGGGAATGTTGGATACACGCTCATCGAACTGGCGGATCAAGGAAACTGTAATTTTTTCTAACTCGGGGTTAAAACGTTGACTTAAATTTGACACAAACTTCACTCCTTTTTTCATATAGTAGCAGATTTTTGCGACAGAAACAGCCGAAAATCATTCTTTTATTAAAATTTTTCTAATGATTATCTTTTTCACGAACGCAGATTGGTAATCTTCTTCTCCGATCAGCTCAATCGCAAATGGCGTTGCATGGGCTTGTGAAAGTACATAGGTCAATTTTCCTGTTGTTTGTAACTCTTCTAACAACTCATTGATTCCTTGGAAGGCATCTCGTTTTGAGATAAACCCAAAATCTGTCAATTGTTCATCCAATTTTTTAACGGCAATCGTCGTATTCGGTACGATCTTTGTTTTAACTAAATCCAGTAATTCATTTGCACGAATGTGACTTGAAACTTCCGGATCAGGTTTTTTTGTCTCTACTTGAACCTTATTTGCACGTAACTCATCTAGTTCTTTGACTAAAGATTCATAGAGTTCTTGTGTTAGCATAACTCCAGCAATCTTTTCACGATTAAAAATATAGACACCCGTTTTTTCTTTACGTGCTTGTTGGAAGACATCCATCGGTGATTTTTTTACTTCAGTAATGGAAGAAGTAGGAACTTCTAATTTTTTAAACGTCATATTTATGGACTCCTTTTTCACCTATTTTGCTTATTATAGCATAGCTTGAAAACACAAAAAAAGCCCTCTCAAAAAAGAGAACGCTTTGTTTTGAGAATCGTGGCATGATAATGTGTCTGCTCATTGATTTGATCTTTGATCGCCTCATTTGATAGCTGTGTGTCATCATACGTCACACGTGCTTGCTCTTTTTTCAAATCGACTGTCGCTTTCTTGATTCCAGGTAGAGACTGGATCGCTTGTTCAACATGTTTGACACAATTTTGACAACTCATTCCCGTAACGTGTAGTTCTTGTTTCATCATATTCCTCACCCTTTCTAATGATGACAATTGCATTGACCAGGTAAACAACTACAAGTAATCTCAGTTGCTTGTTTATTTGCTAATACTGTTTTTAATAATGCTAGATCGGTCTGACTTAGTGGTGTATTTTGGATCATATTGGCTAAGGTCTGACCCACATTTTTTGCACATATCCGTGCTAAAAAGTCCTCAGTCAAGCGTTCCATCGCACTTTCTTGGGAAATCAAAGGACTGTAAATGAACCGTTTGCCTTCTTTTGTCGTCTCGATCCATTCTTTTGTCACCAGTCGCCCTAAAAGGGTTTTAACAGTAGCCAATTTCCAATCTAATGGTTCATGGATAGCTTCATAGATTTCTTTAGCGGTTGTCTCACGTTTTGTCCAGATTACGCGCATGACTTGCCATTCTGATTCACTGATTACTTGGTTTTCTTTTTGTGTTGCCATCGTTTCACTTCTTTCGTTTACAAAAGTAATCTTTATGTATCCTAGCTTACTCGCTTTTTATTTTTTTGTCAAAAAAAGTAGCTGTCAAAAGACAACTACTCCTTTCCAATCAATTCGTAAGTGGTTTGAGAATGAAATGGTGTTTCGGGAGTTAAAACAATCGATGGAAACTGTTCATAACGTTCACTTCCCGGGATCCCTTGTGTTTCGATGGCAATCGAACCACGATTGGCCATTGTTTGATTTTGCTTCATCATCTGACCTTCTTCATGACTACCAGTAGTGTATAAAATCACAGCTGGTGCATCAGTATTTACAGTCAAGACGACTTGTTCATCTGGGCTAGTCAACACCAAATCGACTGCTTCTTCATGATCTAAAATAAATGGATCATCTAAAGCCACTTCACCGATCCGCTTCGTCTGTTCAAAATCATAAGGCGTGTCGGTGACTACTAATCGTTCACCCGTTGTTGTTACATCGGCTTTTTTAGCTGCAACATGATGTGCGTTTATCTGCAAATGATGCGCATTGATCGCCTGACCAGCATCTCCTGTTAAGTTAAAGTACCCATGATTGGTTGGGTTAAATAAAGTCGGTGTATCTGTTGTCGCATCATATGTGATCGTAAGTTGATTGGCTTTCGTTAACGTATAGGTCACTTTTACCAAAATCTTTCCTGGGAATCGGTTATCAGGATCTTCAAATGTAGTCACAAAGCACACACTAGCTTCTCCTTGCGTTTCATTTGTACTTGCTTCAAACATCACTTGATCAAGTCCTAAAGCCCCACTGTGCAAGGTATGCCCATTTTCCGTTGTTTCTAATTGATAGACACGATCTTCTAGTGTAAAATTCCCATCGATGATCCGCCCTGCCACAGGTCCGATCGTTGCCCCAAAGTAACGATGTTCTTTATGCTGTGAAAGTGAATCAAAGCCGACCACGATATCTCTTTTTGTATCTGCTATGTTGATTTCCCATCCAAGTAAACGCGCTCCGAAGGGACTTAAACTTACTGCTTGCGTTTCGTTTTGCAATACATAAACCGTACCTAATGTTTCTGTCTGACGAATCTCTACTTGAACCATCGTGCTTCCTCCTAAATGTAAAGCCTTTCATTACTCTTTTGAGTATAGTGAAGTTTGAAATTGAAGTCAAGAAGACAAAAAAATAAGCGGCTTGGCATGGCTACCAAACCAACTTATTTTTGATTCTTTTTAAATCGTTTTGACCACTTCGCCAAACGTTCATGGCGAAATTGTTGATTTCCAAAAAATTGGAAGAAATGCATCAATGGTTGACGATTTTCACCAACTAATCCAATCAGTTCAATAAATAACTCTAATCCTAACGTGGTCATGATCACCAGTAAAATGATCGCCATCGTGCTGGCATAATTCATTAACAACGCAATAAATGAAAAAATCATCGCTAATGCATAAATCGTCATCACCGCTCCACGATGACTAAATCCTAGTGAGATCAAACGATGATGCAGATGCATACGATCAGGTGAAGAGATCTTTTGTTTATTAAACAAACGGCGAATAATCGCATAGATCGTATCGGTAATCGGGACTCCCAAAATAAACATCGGCGTCAATACAGAGATAAACGTGACGTTTTTTAGCCCTTGTAGCGAAAATACAGCGATAAAAAAGCCCAACATCAATGCTCCCGTATCTCCTAGATAAATGGAAGCCGGATTGAAATTGTATGGGAAAAATCCCATCATCGATGCCACAAGCGTGAAAATCATAATCGAAATAAAGACACCATTATCTGGTAAATAAAAATAACTCACTAGTCCGATCGTAATCAATGCGATCATCGAAACCCCTGTTGCTAAGCCATCTAATCCATCGATCAAGTTGACCGCATTGGTGATCGCTAATATCCATAGCAGCGTTACAGGTAAGCTTAGCCAATGCAGATCAAACATGCCAATAAATGGAATCGAGATCGTATTGATGCGAATACCTGCTACGTAGTAGATTTCAAGTCCTGCTAGAATCAATCCGATCAATTTAGGGAGCGGCTTCAACTCACGGATATCATCAATCAAACCGGTAATGACGACGATCAAAGCTCCCAGTAAGATCGGAACGACACTAGTGTCCAACAGATTGGAACGAAATTCCCAGATCGTAGATAGTGTAAATGTAATAAAAATCGCCAATCCGCCTGCAGTAGGCATCGGTTTGGTATTGATCCGTCTGGCATTTGGCATATCGACAGCCCCGATTTGAAAAGCTAATAACTTAACGATCGGCGTGATGACTGCCGCACACATCATGGTCAAAAACAATTGGGTGATCAATTTAAATGTAAATTCCATCAGTCAGACCCACTTTCTTTTTTGACTTTACGCTTGATCTTACGCGACAAGCGATTGATGCGGTCTTTTCCTTGTTGCACTTCGCGCCCACTGACCATTTCTTCGATCACTGCGTTTAAAATCCCACCTAAAATGATAATCATTGAAATAAAATTCAACCAGATCATCAATACGATAAAACTTCCAATGATTTGGTACCCACTCACGCGTCGCGCAAAATAGGTCGCATAGATTCCAAACACTTGAGATAATACGATCCAACCGATCGATGTCAAAACAGCTCCAGGTAAAGCTGAGCGTAATTTGACACGTCCGTTTGGCACTAACCAATAAATCATCGTCATCATTGCGATCAATACGATCATCGTCAATGGCCAACGAATCGTCTGGAAGATACTGACCCATTCATTTGGAAATTGCAGTATCGGCTGTAAAACGTCTAAAATCAGTTTTCCAACTCCAAATACGATAAAGACGCCGACGATCGAAATCATAAAAAAGATAATAACGACTAACGATACAGCACGCACCACAAAAAAATTCGCGCGCTCTTCAACACCATAAGCTTTATTCATCGCGGTCTGTAAGGCATTGATACTTTTACTAGCCGACCACAATGCTCCTAAAGCAGAAATGGAAAGTAATTTTCCAGATCCTTGAGTCAGCAATTCTTTGATCACTGGCCCTAAAAACTGATAAATCTGTTCTGGAATCAACTCTTGCATATACGGTAAAATTTTATTTGGATCGATTTGCAATAAGGGCAACACGTTACCGATCGCAATCAATAAAGGAAAAATCGAAAGTAGCAAATAATACGTGACGACTACTGCACTATTTCCGATTTCTGCATCCGTTAAGCGTGTTTTTAAAATATCTAGAAAATGGGTCAACTTCTCATTTTGGAGAATCTTTTTTACACGTGTCATTTCAGCTACCTCTTAGGCATTAATATGTGCCTTCTTCTCCTTGTGAAGTCAGTAGACGTGGACCTTCCTTGGTAATGGCTAAGCTATGTTCATACTGACAGCTTAGTGAATTATCTTTACTATAAGCCGTCCAACCATTAGGATCCATTTTCATGCGCCAATCGCCAATATTGACCATTGGTTCGATTGTAATGACCATACCTTCTCTTAAGCGTAGGCCCTTACCGGCTTGTCCATAATGTGGCACCATGGGTTCTTCATGAATCGTAGGACCGATACCATGACCGATAAAATCGCGAACTAAGCCATAGCCTTCTCCTTCAACATACGTTTGGATCGCATGACCGATATCTCCAATGCGATTGCCGACCACAGCTTGTTCGATCCCTAGATAAAGTGCTTTTTTCGTCACTTCCATCAATTTTTCAACTTCAGGTGAAGGTGTGCCCACTGCATATGCCCAGCAAGAATCTGAGATTGCGCCTTTATAATCGACACACATATCGACTTTGATCAAATCGCCGTCTTTTAGGACTTTTTTACGTGGAAAACCATGACAGATCTCGTCATTGATACTACAGCAAGTTGCAAATTCATATCCTTCATAACCGATCTGTGCTGCGATCGCACCGCGGCTTTCAATATACTCTTTTACAAATACCTCGATATCCCAGCTTGTGATCCCAGGTTTGATAAATGTGCGTAATTGTTTATGTACATCTGCTAAAATGGCTCCAGATTCGGCCATTTGGTCAATTTCACGTTGTGATTTTAAAGTAATCATAAATTTTTCGTCTCCTTCATTTAAATACTACTCATTTTAACATAGGCGAATTCATTTTTCCAAATTCTCTCATGGTTTTGTTCGCTATTTTCAATCATTCTTTCTTTTGCTATACTAGAAACAGCTACAGAAATAACAAAGATGGTGGGATAAACAATGACTCTAGCAAAAATCGTCTATGCAAGTTTGACTGGAAATACAGAAGAAATCGCAGATATCGTTGCTGAAACGATGGAAGATGCTGGGATTGAAGTTGAAATCAATGAATGTACCCAAGTCGATGCTACTGAATTTAGCGACGCCGATATTTGTATCGTGGCTTCTTATACATATGGTGATGGTGATTTACCAGATGAGATCATGGATTTTTACGATGATCTAGAAGAACTCGATTTAAGTGGGAAAATTTTTGGTGTCTGCGGCTCTGGGGATACATTTTATGATTTCTTTTGTAAAGCTGTTGATGATTTTGAACAAGCCTTTACAAAAATCGGTGCAAAAAAAGGAGCAGACAGTGTCAAAGTCGACCTGGCTGCTGAAGAAGAAGACATTCAAAAATTGGAAGCTTTTGCCAAACAATTGATCAACGCTTCAAATGAATAAGACAAAAAAGGTATTCTAGAGCCCATATGCGCGTGCTAGAATACCTTTTTCTTTGATGTTGTTTTTCTCATTTTAGTCCCTTACACTTCTAAAAACACTGAAACGGTCCTACAAAATCTCTTTGCTATGGTTAACATCAACTACAATCGATACATTATCATGCACGATTGTATTTAGCGTATCTTCCAAAATCTCGATTGTACGGTCGCGAGTTGGGTTGATAATACCTGCTGACATTAAAGAAGCTAAACCTGTCGTCATAATCCAAAATCCCATGTATACCGATTGAAATTGTTCATCCGGTAATGTTGAATACTCTGGATCAGTCGACGAAACTTTTTTAAACCATTCAAAAGAAGTTTCTTGCATTAATTCGCCATTTCCTGAATCTTCTAAATACAATGCTCGATACAAACGCTTCTCTGAGGTTGCAAAGTCGATATAATTTAAACCAAAATCTACTAATTTGTTCCCAGTTACTTCACGAGTAAACACTTCAGTCGATAGATAATCAAAAATATCCTGAATCAATGTTTGCTTCAGATCGTCCATGTTTTTAAACTCCAAATAAATAGGCTGTGTTGAGCATTTCATCTTTGTAGCAATGTTTCTAG
>NZ_CAJYIS010000024.1 GCF_913775425.1 uncultured Enterococcus sp. | reverse complement strand
CAAAATCCATCGCATCAATTGCCACGACTTCGATCCCGGCTTCTGTCATTCCACAATTTCCCGGGCAACAATAGACAGTAGTGACTTGCTGATCTTGAAGTAGCGTTTTTGCAATTGCATGTTCTCGTCCACCTTGACCTACAACTAATACATTCATCGACTTCTCCTCTTAATGACGGAAATGACGAGAGTGGGTAAAGATCATCGTCACTCCATATTTATTGGCCATATCAATCGATTCTTGATCTTTGATGCTTCCTCCAGGTTGAATAATGGCTTTGATGCCATTTGTTGCAGCGACTTCTACGCTATCAGACATCGGGAAAAAAGCATCGCTTGCAAGCGCGATTGTTGTTTGATCCATTTTATCTTTCGCTTGATTCAACGCGATTTCTACAGATCCCACTCGGTTCATTTGTCCTGCTCCGATACCGACTGTTTGTGTGTGGTCAGCCAAAACGATCGCATTTGATTTCACGTGTTTTACCGTACGCCATGCAAATAATAAAGCCTCAATTTCTGCTTCTGAAGGATTGCGTTTGGTCACGACTTCCCAATCGGAGACTTCTGTTTTTTGTGCGTCCACTGCTTGTACAAGCATTCCACCACTTACAGAAGTATATTCCCAGGCCTCTGTTTTTTTCGTTTTCAATTCAATTTGGAGCAAACGAAGATTTTTTTTCTTTTCTAATAACGCTTGTGCTTCTGGGGTATAGCTTGGTGCTAAAATTACTTCTAAAAACAACTGACTCATCTGTTGTGCGACTTGGACATCCACTTCACGATTGCATGCAATGATTCCACCAAAGATTGAAACTGGATCCGCTGCATAGGCTTTTTCAAACGCTTCAGCTAACGTGTCGGCACTGCCCACACCACATGGATTCATATGCTTAACCGCCACGACTGTTGGTTTTTGGAATTCCTTAGCAATTTCTAAAGCAGCATCTGCATCTTTGATGTTGTTATAAGACAATGCTTTCCCGTGTAACTGTGTCGCTCCAGCAATCGTATCTTTTGTCGCTTGTTCTTGCACATAAAAAGCCGCTTCTTGATGAGGATTTTCACCATAACGTAACGGTTGCTTTTGAGTATAAGAAAGCACTAGTTTTTCAGGCAAATGTGCTTCTTGAGCGATAAAATAATTGGCGATCATCGCATCATAACTTGCAGTATGTTGAAACACTTTCATCGCTAAATTCCGGCGTGTTTGATAGCTTGGTTTGCCGATTTCGTTGATTTCACTAAGCACATGCGCATAATCTTTTTGATCTACCACGACGGTAACGTGCGCAAAATTTTTGGCTGCTGAACGCAACATGCTTGGACCACCGATATCGATTTGTTCGATTGCTTGCGCTTCGATCACATCAGGGTTGGCAATCGTTTTCGCAAAAGGATATAAATTCACCACTACGAGATCGATCGGTGTGATTTCATTTTCTGCTAAAGCTTCTACATGTGAGGCTTTGCTTAGATCTGCTAATAACCCAGCATGAATCATCGGATGCAATGTTTTTACTCGTCCATCTAACATCTCTTTGAATCCCGTTACCGCATCGATTTCAATCGTTTCCACTCCAGCCTGTTGCAACACAGCTCGAGTGCCTCCTGTGGAAATGATTTCAAAATCTGCTTGTCGTAAGGCTTTTGCAAAGTTCACAATCCCGGTTTTGTCTGATACGCTGATTAAAGCACGTTTTGTCATATCGTTTTCTCTCCTTTAAGTAAATCCTGAATAACTTTTGGATAATAGTGATGTTCAACTTCATGAATTTTTGTCGCAAACTGCGCAAGAGATTCGCCTTCATCTAAAGGTACTTGTTTTTGAAAAATGATCGGCCCAGTGTCCATCCCAGCATCTACATAATGGATCGTAATTCCAGAATAAGCGACTTTTTCTTCAAAGGCTCGTTCGATACTGTCTTTTCCAATAAATGCTGGCAATAAAGATGGATGAAGATTGATAATCTTATGCGTATAAGGTTGTAAGATGGTCTTACCAATCAAACGCATGTAACCAGCTAAGATGATCCAATCGATCGCGTGTTCATTCAAATAATAAAGGACCTGTTTTTCGTATTCTACTTTAGTGGCAAAATGACACGGCTCAATAACGTAATAAGGAACAGCTAAACGTTCCGCTCGTTCAACTACTTTAGCATTCGCTTTATCACAAATTAAGCAGCCGATTTCTGCTGGAAAGTCTTCTTCTAAGCTAGCCTTGACGATCTCTTCAAAATTCTGGCCATTTCCAGAAGCAAAAATAGCGATTTTCATAGCGTCTCCTCAAAAACTAGGTCGTGTTGGTGTTTTTCTTTTACAGAACCAATGACATAAAACGGAGTAGCACAAGTATTAAACTGCTCTGCTAACGTTTCGAATTGGTCTTTTGCAATGCACACAACCATCCCGATCCCCATATTAAAGACGTGAAACATCTCATTTTGCTCTAGGTTGCCTAACTGTTGGAGATAATCAAAAATTGGCAAGATCGGCCAACTTCCTAAAGTGATATGTGCTGCTAAATGCTCTGGTAGCATCCGGGGAATATTTTCATAAAAACCACCTCCGGTAATATGCGCTAAACCTTTGATTTGCTGGTGCGCTAAAGGTTCTGCTAACTGATCAACATATATCGTGGTCGGTGTCAACAATTCTTCTCCTAATGTATGCGTTAAAAAGGGTTGCGTATAGTCGATTTGATTCGTTTCTAAAATTGAACGAACTAGTGAATATCCATTTGAATGCACCCCACTAGAAGGCAAGCCAATCAATAGATCTCCAGCTTGAATATCAGATTTTGGCAAGAGCGCTTCTTTTTCAGCAACCCCTACACAAAAACCAGCTAAATCAAATTCATCTTCTGTGTAAAGACCAGGCATTTCTGCAGTCTCGCCACCAATCAACGCCATCTGACCGTTATGACATCCTTTAGCAATTCCTGAAACAATCGTAGCCGCTTGTGTAGGATCCAATTTTCCAACGGCTAGATAATCTAAGAAAAATAACGGACGTGCACCTTGTGCGATGACGTCATTGACACACATCGCCACACAATCAATCCCAATAGTATCGTAAGTAGCAAGTGCTTGTGCCACTAATAATTTTGTCCCCACGCCATCTGTCCCAGAAACCAAAACAGGTTGTTTGATGTGATAGGCACTTAAATCAAATAAGGCCCCAAAGTTTCCTAAACCACCCATTACACCTTTAATCTTGGTCTTATCGACGACATCTTTGATTTTTTCAACCGTTTCATATCCTGCTTTGATATCTACGCCTGATTTTAAATAGGCTTCACTCATTTTACCTCTCCTAACACGATTGGACGCAGTTGCGTTTTATTTTGTAAAAATTCCGCTTCATAATCATATAATGGTGTGGGATAGTCTCCATTGAAATACGCCATACACAACCCTTGATAAGGAGCGCTTACTGGTAGATTAATGGCCGCAATCAACCCTTCTTCACTTAAAAAGGCTAACGAATCTGCCCCAATTTTTTCAGTCATTTCGGCAAGCGTATAGTTCGCTGCGATCAACTCCTGTTGCGTTTGGATGTCGATTCCATAAAAACAAGGATATTTTAATGGCGGAGCAGCAATGCGCAAGTGGACTTCTTTTGCTCCGGCTTCTTTTAGTAACGAAACAATCCGTTGACTGGTCGTCCCTCGAACAATCGAGTCATCAACTAAGATCACGCGCTTGTTTTCCACTACTTTGCGAACTGCCGATAACTTCATCCGTACACCTTGTTCACGTAACGCTTGAGTTGGTTGGATAAACGTTCGGGCTACGTATTGGTTTTTGATCAAACCCAATTCATAAGGAATATTTGCTTCCTCAGCATAACCACTGGCAGCCGATAGTGAAGAATTCGGTACCCCAATGACCATATCCGCTTCGATATAGGCTTCTTTAGCTAATAATTTTCCCATCGTTTTTCTTGCTGTATGGACATTGACACCATAAATATTAGAATCTGGTCGGGCGAAATAGACAAATTCCATCGAACAAATCGACAATTGTGTTTGATTTGTGTATGAAAAAATTTCAATGCCATTATGATCGATCCACACAACTTCACCTGGCAATACATCACGATAAAATGTCGCTCCGATCGCATCTAAAGCGCACGTTTCTGAAGCAACCACAAACCCTTCGTTAGGCAGCACTCCAATCACCAAAGGACGAAATCCATTTGGATCCAGCGCTGCAATCAATGCTTGGTTCGTTAGTAACACGTAAGCAAATCCACCTTGTACTAGATTTAAAGCTTCTACAAGCTGTTCTCTCAAAGTCGGTTTTTGACTACGTCGAATCAAATGCGCCAAGATTTCCGTATCTGAATTCGAATGAAAAATGGCTCCTTCTGCTTCTAACATTCGATGCAGACTTTTGGCATTGGTCAAATTGCCATTATGTGCTAACGCCAATTGTTCATATTCAAATTGAAATAAAAATGGTTGAATATTTTCTAATCCCCGATTTCCAGAAGTCGCATAGCGTACATGTCCGATTGCAGCTTGCCCTGCTAGTTGTTCCATATACTGTTCATTCGAAAACACATCTGATAATAACCCTAAACCGCGATGGCCTACTAAATGACCATACTCATCTCGAGCAACGATCCCCGCACCTTCTTGTCCTCTGTGTTGTAGAGCATGTAGACCAAAGTACGTCATTCTAGCAGCATCTGGTGCATTAAATACACCAAACACCCCACATTCTTCATTTAAGCTTTTAGATTCAGTAATTTGCACAACGCACCCTCCCAGATTTCTAACATATCGTGTACTTGAAATTGGTAATGATTGGTTGGTGTTTTGATGTTCATGACCGGATCTTTTGTTACGGTTCCAATACATGTCGCACTTGTCTGTGCTAACGCCTCAAACTGAGCTTGCTGTGCCTTGTTCACACTGACGATAAACCGAGAAGGTGTTTCTGAAAACAACCAAGCATCTGTATAAGACCAATCAATCGTAAACCCTAATTGACTTTGCATGCTAGCTTCTGCTAGGGCAATCAACACCCCACCTTCTGCACAATCGTGCGCACTTGAGAGTAGCTGTTGATCGATCGCTTTTTTGACAATCTGCTGATGGGCGACTTCTTTGTCTAAATCAAATGCACCTAACGTCCCAAATTGACTTCCCGTCAACCATTTTTGCAGTTCACTACCGGCAAAAAAGGCGTCTGTATCGCCAATCACATAAATCAAGTCATCTGCTTCTTTGAACCATTGTGTTGTGGTCTGTGCGACGTCTTCAATCAATCCGACCATTCCAATAATTGGAGTAGGGTAGATCGCTTGACCGTTCGTTTCATTGTACAATGAAACATTACCTGAAATAACTGGTGTTTGAAGTGCTTTGCATGCTTGAGCAATTCCTTTTGCAGATTCTTGTAATTCATAAAAAACTTCAGGATTTTCTGGCGAACCATAATTTAAACAATCGGTGATCGCTAACGGAGTTGCACCACTTGCCACTAAATTACGTGCTGCCTCTGCTACAGCTAATTGACCGCCAACTTCAGGATCTAAATATAAGTAACGCGCATTGCAATCCATGGTCATCGCTAACGCTTTTGTAGTACCTTTGATCCGTACTACTGCTGCATCGCTTCCTGGTGTGACAACCGTATTCGTTAAGACTTGACTGTCATAGGTTTCAAAAATCGCACGTTTAGACGCGATCGTCGGTTGTGCTAATAAAGCAGTCAGTGTCTGTTCTACGTCGCAATCTAAAACACTATAAGGTGTCGCCTCCATTAATCGTGCAGGTTTTGTTGCAGGTAGTTGATATTCTGGTGCCTCATCTACTAAAGCAGAAACTGGGATATCTGCTACACAAACCCCTTGATGATACAAGCGATAGTCGTGATCATCTGATACATGACCAATTTCGACTGCTTCTAAATGATAACGTGAAAAAATCGCTTTTACAGTTTCTTCATGACCTTTGTTGACGCAAATCAACATCCGCTCTTGTGATTCAGAAAGCATCATTTCATAAGGTGTCATATTGGTCTCACGCTGTGGCACATCATCTAAATATAAGACTAAACCTGCATCAGCCTTTGAGGCCATCTCTGCACTAGAAGAAACGAGACCCGCAGCACCCATATCTTGGATCCCCACAATCGCTTCGCTATGATGATGGATCAGTTCTAAGCAAGCTTCTAATAATAGTTTTTCCATAAATGGATCCCCTACTTGGACAGCTGAACGATTTTGCTCTTTTTCATCAGTAAACTCTTCTGAAGCAAACGTTGCCCCATGGATACCATCACGTCCGGTTTTTGCTCCTACATAAAAAATCGGATTGCCGACACCTTTTGCTTGCCCTTTTTGGATCTGATCGTGTTCGATCAAGCCAACACACATCGCATTGACTAAAGGATTGCCTTCATAACACGCATCAAAAGCTACTTCACCACCTACTGTTGGAATCCCGATACAATTTCCGTACCCACTGATACCAGCGACTACTTGTTCTAATAGATACTTCGTACGTGGTGTCGTCAATTCACCAAAGCGCAACGAATCTAATAAAGCAATCGGGCGTGCTCCCATACTGAAAATATCACGAATGATTCCACCAACACCTGTTGCAGCTCCTTCATAAGGCTCGACTGCTGATGGATGATTGTGACTTTCGGCTTTAAACACGACCGCTAGACCATCACCGATATCTACGATTCCAGCTCCTTCACCTGGACCTTGCAAAACTTGCGGTCCTGTCGTTGGGAAGGTTTTTAAAATCGTTTTTGAATGTTTATATGAACAATGCTCACTCCACATTACGGAAAACAATCCGGTTTCGGTGTAGTTTGGTCGGCGATCAAGTAAACGACAAATGAGTTGATACTCTTCATCCGTTAATCCCCATTGTCGGTACCATTGCTTTTCAAAAATTTCATCCGCCGTATACTCGCGCTCAATTGTGCTTGGCATATTGACTCTCCTTTTGATTGGATTCATTTGGTGCTAATGATGTAAAGAAACGTTGACCATCGATAAACCCTAAAATCGCTTCTACCGCTCGTTCAGGATGGGGCATCATTCCCAGTACATTTTTTTCTTTGTTTGTCACACCTGCAATTTGCGCTACACTACCATTTACATCAGTCGTATAGGTAAATGCGATCTGATCATTATCTTTTAATTCAGCTAACGTTTCTTCATCACAGTAATAATTCCCCTCGCCATGCGCCACAGGTAAGGTAATGACTTCGTTCGGCTCATAGGCATTTGTAAACGGTGTGTCTACAGAAGTTACCGTTAACGTTACGGGTTTACAAATAAATTTTAACGAAGTGTTTTTTCTCAATGCGCCTGGAAGTAACCCTGCCTCAGTCAAAATTTGAAAGCCATTGCATGTACCAAAAACTAATTTTCCTTCTTTAGCAAATCGTGTGACTTCACTCATCACAGGTGCAAAACGTGCAATCGCACCACAACGCAAATGATCCCCATACGAAAAACCACCTGGTAAAAACACCGCATCAAAACCCGAAAGAGAAGTGGCTTCATAAGAAACAAGTGTTGCATCTAATTGCGGCTGTTGTTTGATCGCATGATACAAATCTTGATCACAATTTGATCCTGGAAAGACAATAACGGCAATCTTCACGCGTGCACCTCACTTAATGGTACGATTTCATATTCATACGTTTCCATTGTGTGATTGACAAGCAGTTGTTCACACAACGCTTCGATCATCGGTTCTAATTCACTTGCTAGCGAGTCAACAGTTACCTCAAAATATTTCCCCATGCGAACTTCGTTTACTTCCATAAATCCTAATTGATGACACGCTTGACAGATGGATTGTCCTTGAGGATCTAAAATTGATTCTTTATACGTTACATTTAATTTAATAAGATACATGATGAACGAGCTCCTTTGTCTGATTGATTCGTGCATAAACTTCTTGATACGCTTTTAACACGTCGCCTGTTTGTTTGCGATAAAGATCTTTGTCTAATGATGCACTCGTTTTAACGTCATGCAAACGACAAGTATCTGGTGAAATCTCATCACCTAAGATAATGTTTCCAGATGTGTCAAAGCCAAATTCTAATTTAAAATCGATTAAGTCTAAATCGAGTGTTGCAAAATAAGAAACCAATACTTGATTGATACGTAGAGCGAGTTGGCGTATGGTCGCCAGTTGATCTTTTGTGACTAATTTGAGATGGAAAATATGATCATCATTAATAAAGGGATCGTCCAAACGATCATTTTTATAATAATATTCAACGATTGGGGTCTGAAATGAAATGGGTTCTGTAAGTTGAAAACGAGTCATAAAACTCCCAGCACTAACATTACGAATTACGACTTCTAGCGGAATCATATCTAATTTTTCAACTAATTGTTCGGTTTTTGACGTTTTTTCAATAAAATGCGTTGGAATGTTTTGATCAGCAAGTTGCGTAAATAATGCACTCGTAATCGCATTGGTTAATTCACCTTTTCCTTGACACTGATCCTTTTGTTTACCATTCAAGGCGGTCAATTGATCTAAATACTCAACTAACACTTGATTTTCTAAGCTTGTTTGATAAATTTTTTTGGCTTTTCCTTCGTACAGTAACCCTGTATTTTCCATGCTACACCTCATTTAGATTTATTTTCCTGTTAGCCTGAATTCTACGCATCTTCTTTTTCATCGTCAACGAAATATTTACAATTATTTAAAAAACATTTGTTAACGTTCGTATTTTAAAAAAAATAACAAAAAAGATAACGTTTACATTTTTAGAATTTGGTGCTACACTACAAAAAAAGACTAAAGGAGTATGCATCATGGTGCCAGACAATCAATCTATCATCCAATTCCTCACTTATCTTTCTGCAAATACCCGGATGCGCATGCAAGAAGATCTGCAAGCGATTTTGGAGCTAGATCGTCTATCAAAGCTCAATACAGCTGCGATTATCAAATCGCATCGCTTTTCTTTTCGCCTAAAACGCACATCGCATTACCGGATCTTTCAATATACGAATGTCTGCAACAAAGAATTGATCATTAAAGTCAATTACACCAGACACTTTTTTAGCGAACAGATCAAAATCGATGCTTGGTTTGATTTTTCAGATGTAGATATCTCGTTTTTAGAAACTTTAGTGCACTATACCAAACAACTTCCACCTACACCGACTTATTTAATCTATGCCTCATAAAAAAGAAGCTGTGACAGAAGTGGGCAGCCCAAAAAAATAAGCCAAATCATTCCGACAATAGGTTCGCCTATTTTGGTAATGATTTGGCTTATTTTTCGAAGGAGTTACTTCTGGAACACCGTTTATTCTATAGAGGGTGTTCCAGACTTTTGTTACACCCTATTTTTATCCATTCTTTTTATGTTTGACTTGTTTAACCATTCCCATCAAAAAATCGAATTGCCCTTTAAAAGACATTGCTTGATCAAATAGATCTTGGCCATTAGCCAACATATTGACGGTAACCCAACCCATTACTTCAGTGATCGTCAACGCAACCGTTGCATTGATCGCGCCACCGGCTACAGTTCCGACACCTGGGACAAACTTCAACATATTCCCTACCACACTACGACCAAACCCGACAACCACAATTTCTTTCCCTACACTTTTGGCGATCCCTTCTGTCCAAGATTGACCAAAAACTTTATGCAAACGTGCCATCATCACTAATTGTACTGGAACCAATAAGGCAGCATCTGAAAATGGAATCGGCGAAAATCCGATAATTGCAGCACTCAATGCGGCAGCGTGGATAATTTGGTGGCTTTTCTTTTGCTGTTCTTTTGAAACATTTGTTAAAAACTCCCGAAAGATCGGTTCGTATTCGGCCTGTTGTTTCGCCACTAGTTTTTCAGCTTGCTGTTTAGTAGCAGCCAAACTATTTTGAATCACTGCAGCTGTCTTTTTAGGGAATTTTTTTAGCACCTCTTTAAAAAACGAATCAAATTCCGCTTCATCACTTGATTTCAGTAGCAGATCTTCTGAATGATCTACTTCTTGCTTTTGTTCAGCTACCGGCTTTTCTTCTTTGCTTAATGACTTGGTCGATGTTGAGGAACTTGTTTTTTTACGTTGATAAAATTTCATTTTGCTACTCCTTTATTTTTTTGTCACTACTGGATCTAAACGTTTTTCGATTTGGCCTAATACAAAATCAGAAATAATCGCCATTAACGCAGTAGGTAAAGCACCTGCTAAAATAATCGAGGCTCCATCTGTAGCATTCGTTCCACGAATGATAATATCACCTAGACCACCTGCTCCTACGAAAGCCCCGATAGCAGTAATTCCAATCGCAACGACTAGCGCATTTCGAATTCCTGCCATGATGACTGAAATCGCTAAGGGCAATTCGACCATGTATAGGCGTTGGAATGCCGTCATTCCCATGCCTTTGCCGACATCTAAAATGGCACGGTCAACTTGGACCATTCCCGTATACGTATTTTTGATAATCGGTAGCAATGAATATAAAAAGACGGTAATAATGACGACATTTACCCCTAAACCAAAGGCAATCATTAAAATTGAAATCATTGCCAAAGAAGGAACCGTTTGGATGATATTAGCCAAACGAATAATCCAATTTGCTAAACGACGTTTTTTAGAAATCAAGATCCCGATTGGAATCGCAACGATCGCTGCAAACAATACTCCGTAGATCGAAATCAAAAAATGGCGTAAAAATTGTTCAAAAACATATCCGCCATTTTCATTGAAATAATAGATAAATTGTTCGAAAACATTCATATTTTGTAGATCCATTTACTTGTCCTCCTCAAAATAGTCATGTTCTTTTAAGAAATTTTTTGCGACGATACTGGGTTCGACCAAGTTATTGTCGGCTTCATAATTGAGTTTTTGCATTTCTTCAGTAGAAATTTTGCCACCGAGTTTGTCAATAATCTGAACTAATTCTGGCATTTCTGCTACTAATTGATCGCTAATGACTGGCACTGCATCATAAGGCGGGAAGAATTTACGATCGTCTTCTAGCATCACTAGATCGTAACTAGCAATTCGACCATCCGTTGAATAACCAAGTACCACATCCATTTTCCCCGCAGCAACTGCATCGTAAACTAAGCCAATTTGCATCGGTAAAATCGTTTTAAACGAAAAGCCATACTCTTTTTGGAAGCCTTCATATCCATCTCCCTTACGTGTGATCCAAGAGGTATCGACACCAGCACTTAATTGATCGGCAACTTTTTTTAAGTCACTGACTGTTTTCAAATTATATTTTTCTGCTGTATCTTTACGAACTAAAAAGACATACGTATTGTCAAATCCATAAGGCGTTAGCCAAGTTTGATCAAACCGCTCTTTGAATTCTTTTTTCACCGTATCAAGTGCTTTTGTGGGATCTTTTAATGGATCTAGACCCAATGTTGTGGTCAAATCTGTCCCCGTGTAACGTGCGGCAGAAATCTGAGCATCTTGATTGATCATCGCTTGATGATTGATGGTAGTCGTGGCTAAATTATTAATGACAGTAGTCTTTTTATCTGTATAATGCTCAATCATTTCAGCCACCATACTTCCGAGTATTTGTGACTCCGACGTAATCCCACCTGTAATGGCAATCGTATCTTCTGATTGATTTGACGCTAATCCCGGAAATGAACAGGCACTAAATAAAAAACTCATCCCAATTAAGCTAAGCAACATTCCGATTCGTTTTTTCATCTCTACGCCCCCCTCAAAGCTTTTGGTGTAAAGAGGTGTTCTGCTCCACCTAGTAAAAAGTCCGCTAGCAAGGCAAGGATCGTAACAGGAATCGTTCCTGCTAAAATAAGATCTGGTTGATAATTATTTAGTCCGCTAAAAATCATATCGCCCAACCCACCAGCACCGATATAAGAAGCTAAAGTAGCCCAAGCAATCACATAAACTGCTGCCAAACGAATACCTGCCATAATTGTTGGCACTGCTAGTGGCAATTCTACTCGAAAAATCGATTCTAGATTTGTCATGCCCATCCCCTTAGCGACATCCTTATATTCTGGACTGACATTATTCATGCCAATGTATGTATTTCTTAAAATCGGAAGTAAGGAATAGATAAAGAGCGCAATGATCGCGGGAAATTTCCCCACACCAAACAAAGGAATCATCAAGGCGAGTAAGGCAAGTGAAGGAATCGTTTGTAAAGCACTCGTTACGGTAATTATAAGATTTGCTATTTTTTTCGAGCGTGTCAATGCAATGCCTACAGGTACGGCAATCACAATACCTAAAAATAGGGCAATCGCTGAGATGTATAGGTGTTCTAAACTTTTTTGGAGCATTTCCACTCCGTACTTATCAAAAAATTCTTTCATTCCCTTTACTCCTCTCCTTTTGCATCTAAAGCGGTACTGATGGTTTCTTCCTCGCCCCAAATCACATCATATACAAGATCAACCAACGAAGCTCTCGTTAAAATCCCGGTCAATTTGCGGTCATGATCCACGACAGGAACATATTTTATCCCACGTTTTAAAATTCGCTGCAAGGTATCACGTAATAGAGAATCTTGGCGCACATAAAATACTTTGGTATTCATCGCTTCTTCTACTGTTTTTTTCGTTTTGCGCAAGCGGTCAATCATTTCGACATCGATAAATCCAATTAAGGTATTGGCTTCATCCACTACAAGTAACGTATCCACACGCTTTTCTCGCATGACGCGTATCGCTTCTTGTAGTGATTTGTCACGAGTGATGGTAATTGGGGTTGCCAATTGCACTTCACCGATCGTTGTTGCATCTGGTCTAGCTTGTAATAAGCGGTCTTCACCGATCAATTCTTCGACAAATGAATTAGCAGGTGCTTGTAAAATATGTTCCGGTGTATCAAACTGTACCACTTTTCCTTCACTCATAATCGCAATCCGGTTGGCTAATTTTAATGCTTCGTCCATATCGTGGGTCACAAAAACGATTGTTTTGCCTAAGCGTTCTTGTAAATCTTTTACCAAATCCTGCAACGCATCACGTGTGATCGGATCTAGCGCACCAAAGGGTTCATCCATTAAAATAATATCTTGATCTGCAGCTAGTGCACGTACGACTCCGATCCGTTGTTGTTGTCCACCAGAAAGTTCTGCTGGATAACGATCGAGCATCTCACGTGGCAATTCGACGAGATCGATCATTTTTTCAGCCGTGCGGTCACGCTCTTCTTGACTTACTTTTAATAGTTTTTGGACCAAGGTAATGTTCTCACGAATCGTCATATGCGGCATCAAGCCAATACTTTGAATCACATAGCCGATTTTCCGACGTAGATCAACAGGATTTAGTTCTTCGATATTTTGACCATCAATCAAGATTTCGCCAGTAGTCGGCTCATTCATGCGATTGATCATGCGCATGCATGTCGTCTTGCCACTTCCACTCGTCCCGATAAAACAAATAAATTCCCCTTTATTAAACGATAAATTGACATCTTCGACTGCAACTTTCCCCCCTTTATAAATTTTTGACACATGCTTAAATTCAATCATCTTTACTTCCTCCTTTTCCCGTACTTCTTTATTTTATTATGCAAGAACTTTCGTCATTTTTCTACTTTAACGCTTTCAACTAAAAAAACAGCGAACCTTTAAAGAAAGGTTCACTGTTTTTTTATTCGCCTAAGCCTACACGTTCAAAAATCAAATCGACATTTTTCAAATGGTAGTTATAATCAAATGCGTCATCTAACTCTTCTTTAGATAACGTAGCCATAATTGTTTCATCTGCTTCCAATAATGGTCTAAATAAGCGTTGCTCATCCCAAGCTTGCGCTGTTTTTGGTTGAACCAAATCATAGGCTTCTTCACGTGTCATGCCATGATCGATCAACTTTAATAAGACACGTTGGCTATAGATCAAGCCAAAAGTCGCATCCATATTGCGACGCATATTTTCTGGGAATACCGTTAAATTCTCTACCAAACGCGCAAAGCGATTGAGCATATAGTCTAATAGAATCGTTGTATCCGGTAAAATAATCCGTTCCGCAGAAGAATGTGAGATATCACGCTCGTGCCACAATGGAACATTTTCATAAGCAGTTAAGACGTGCCCACGGATCACACGTGCAAGACCTGCCATATTTTCAGAGCCAATCGGATTGCGTTTATGTGGCATCGCCGAAGAGCCTTTTTGCCCTTTTGCAAAAAATTCTTCGACTTCACGAGTTTCAGACTTTTGCAACCCGCGAATCTCGGTTGCGAATTTTTCAATACTAGTGGCGATCAACCCCATCATCGCGACGTATTCTGCATGCAGATCACGTGGCAATACTTGCGTTGAGATTTCTTGAGCACGAATCCCTAGTTTTTCGCAGACATAACTTTCAACAAACGGTGGGATATTGGCAAAAGTTCCAACAGCTCCACTGATTTTTCCAGCTTCGACGCCTTTTGCTGCATGGTCAAAACGCTCGATGTTGCGTTTCATCTCGGAATACCACAATGCCAATTTCAACCCAAACGTAGTTGGTTCCGCATGCACGCCATGTGTGCGTCCCATCATGACTGTATGTTTATACGCTTTAGCCTTTTGACCGATCACCTCTGTCAAACGAACCAAGTCTTCTCTTAATAAATCATTGGCTTGTTTTAATAGATATCCGTAAGCGGTATCGACAACGTCTGTTGATGTCAATCCATAATGGATCCACTTGCGTTCTTCGCCAAGTGTTTCAGATACCGCACGTGTGAAGGCTACTACATCATGATGGGTTTGTGCTTCGATCTCTAAGATTCGTTTGCTATCAAATGACGCATGTTCACGAATTTTTTTGACATCATCTTTAGGAATCTCACCTAATTCTGCCCAAGCTTCATCGGCTAATATTTCCACTTCTAACCATGCATTGTAGCGATTTTCATCTGTCCAAATTTCCCCCATCTCAGGGCGTGTATAGCGTTCTAACATGTGTATCTCCTTTTTATTCCCAAATTTTTGTTTGTTTTACTTCTTCTAATGTCGACTCAACATCTTCAGTCGGAATGGTGATATGTCCCATTTTACGATAGATCTTGGCTTTGTCTTTTCCATAATAATGAAATTGCCAATGCGGTTTTTCAGGGATCATCGTATAGGATTTTTGCAGTTCAATCCCTAAAATATTGACCATAACGGCAGCAGTTGTTTGACGTACTGGAGCAAGTGGCCAACCACAAATCCCACGAATATGAGCGTCAAATTGACTCATCGTACACGCTTCGATTGTATAGTGTCCAGAATTATGCGGACGCGGTGCCAATTCATTGACATAAAGACTGCCAGAAGCCGTTAAAAACATTTCTACTGCTAATACACCGCGCAAATCAAGCGCTTGTGCCAATACCAACGCGATTCGTTTAGCCTCAGCAGCAACGTCTTCTGAAATTCTTGCTGGCGCGATCGTTTGGTATAAAATATTTTTACGATGCACGTTTTCGACTACAGGAAAAGTCGTATATTCACTCCCGTTACCGGCAACTAAAATTGATAATTCTTTTTCAAAAGGAATCCATGCTTCTAATTCACACGTTCCTTGGCGCAATAACGTCATCGCTTCAGAGACATCACTGCGACTTTTCAAGACCAATTGTCCTTTGCCGTCATATCCTCCACGCGTTTGTTTTAATACACAAGGATAACCTAAACTATCGATTGCATCTTGGATATCCGTTGGACTGATGATCGTAGCGTATGGGGCAATCACGATATTTTGTTCTTCTAAAAAGGCTTTTTCTAATAAACGATCTTGAGTAATCGCTAAGAGATCCGTCCCTTGAGGAATCGATGCATCTGCTGATAAATGATTCAATGCTTCTACACTTACATTCTCAAATTCATACGTCAACACATCACAGCGTTTAGCCAATTCACCCAACGCAAGTGTGTCTTCATAATCAGCGACAATATGCCAATCGGCAACTTGCGCTGCTGGACAGTCATTTGTTGGATCTAATACTCCTACTCTAAAGCCCATATTTTTGGCACTCATGGCCATCATTCTTCCAAGTTGTCCGCCACCGACGATTCCAATCGTCGCACCTGGCATCAATAGGTTACTCAAGTTGATCACTACTTTCTTCCACGATTTGCATCAATTCATTTCGATATGTTGCTAATTTTGCTTCCATATCTCTATCATATATGGAAACGATTTGTGCCGCAAGTAGTCCCGCATTAATTGCACCAGATTTTCCAATTGCAGTCGTCGCTACTGGGATCCCACCTGGCATCTGTACGATCGAAAGTAACGAATCCATTCCATTCAATGCTTGACTTTTCACTGGTACCCCAATCACTGGCACTGTAGTTTTCGCTGCAACCATTCCTGGTAAATGTGCTGCTCCTCCTGCACCCGCAATAATCACATCGTAGTGCTCACGAGCAGTATCTGCAAACGCATATAATTTGTCTGGCGTTCTATGCGCCGATACGACTGCTTTGTCATATGCAATACCAAATCGTTCTAATACTTCACAACTGTGCTTCATGGTTTCCCAATCCGACTTACTTCCCATAATCACTGCAACTTTTCGTTTCATCTCACTGACTCCTTTATTTTATCTAGCTCAAAAAAGCACATACGTCTAATTCGACGTATCTGCTATAGGCATTGATTTTTGTTTACGAGATTTTACTTGAAATAAACTATTTAAACAAACTGCACTAATACTGCTCATCACGATGCCATTGCTCGTAAACATTTGGATCGCTTCAGGAAAATGTGCAAATAAAGTCGGCATCATATTAAACCCTAAACCAAAACCTAGAGAGATTGCAACCGTCAATAAGTTCCGTTCATTTGAAAAATCGATATGATGCAACATTCTAAGGCCGGCCACTGCGACCATGCCAAACATCACTAGCATTCCTCCGCCTAATACAGGTTCTGGAATGACTTGGGCTACAGCACCTACTTTAGGAAATAAGCCCAATACGACCAATAGACCACCAGCGATCATGATCGGTTTACGCGAAGTGATCGCTGAAAGTTGAACAAGTCCGACATTTTGTGAAAAACCAGTATGCGGAAATGTATTGACGATGCCTCCTAATAAGATCGCCAATCCTTCTGTGCGATATCCACGTTCTAAATCTTTTGTTGTCAATTCTTTATCACTTAGTTCTGCTAAAGCAAAATAGACACCTGTCGACTCTACCATGCAAACTGTAACAATAATAATCATTAAAACGATGGGGATGACATGGAATGTGGGCAAACCAAAATAAAATACTTTAGGCAACTGAAACAGCGCAGCCTGTTGGATCGGTACAGTTGAAATCCCTGTTGTGACCATTGCAAACAGTGTTCCCCCAACTAGACCGATTAACACGGCGATCGAACGTAAAAACCCTTTACCAAATCCTTGAACCAGTAAAATCAGCACAATCGTAACAAAGGCTTGACTTAACGATACAAATGAACCAAAGTTTTCACCGTTTTGATTGCCACCACCCATTTTTTCAATAGCTACAGGAATCAACGTCAAGCCAATCGTCGTAATGACCGTCCCTGTCACGATCGGTGGAAACAAGCGTTTGATTTTTGAAAACGCACGTGCAAAGAACATTAAAAAGAAGCCAGCAGCAATAACTGCACCAAATACTGCGGGCAAGCCGTATTGTTGACCAATCAAAATCGCTGGTCCTACTCCTTGAATCGCACATCCCAACATCACTGGTAATCCAATCCCAAAAAAGCGACTGATTGTTACTTGAAGTAAAGTGGCGATCCCACACATTAAAATATCGATAGATAACAAATACGTCAAGGCTTCATTGGATAGGCCTAATCCAGTGCCAATCAATAACGGCACAGCAATCGCACCTGCGTACATTGCGAGTAAATGTTGAATCCCTACTAAAGAAGCCTGTGCATGACGTGTCTTCATTTTGTCTCATCCTCTACAAATTCAATTTTTTCTTGTTCTAAAGAGGCGATTCTCGCCAAAGAATAAACGGATAATCCTAAAGATTCTAATACGTGACGTCCTGGCTGGAAGGATTTTTCAATCAAAATCCCGATACCACAAACACTAGCTCCAGCTTGTTGGCACAACTCAGCTAATCCTTTTGCGGCTTGACCGTTAGCTAAAAAATCATCGACGATCAAGATACGATCTGATTGCTGTAAAAATTTTTTAGAGATCGAAATTTGGCTCGTTACTTGTTTCGTAAATGAATAGACTTCACTTGTGACTAATTCTTCATCCATCGTTAAACTTTTCGTTTTGCGGGCAAAAATCATCGGAACACCTAATGCTTGTGCTGTATAAACAGCCGGTGCAATACCAGAAGATTCTAGTGTGACGACTTTTGTAATGTGTTGTGCTTGAAATTTTCGGGCAAATTCTTGTCCAATTTTTGCCATTAATTCTGGATCAACTTGGTGTGTGATGAACGAATCCACTTTTAATACCCCTTGTGTCAATACGTTGCCATCTTGTAGAATTCGATCTTGTAATTCTTTCATACGAAACCCCTTTTAACTGTAGTAAGGTATTTTCCACTGCCAAACTTATGTTAGTCTCCGTCAATAAAAAAAGTGCACCTTTTTTGCTACGCAAAAAAGATACACTAAGACAGCGTACTTTTTTACTCATAGTCTGATATTTACGGTATCAGGTAGAAACTGTCGACCAATTACGACGATATATAAGTAAGGACTAATTATGAAAAACTCAAGTTTTATTATGCCGATTATTTTACAAAAAAACAAGCAAAAAAATAGGTAAAGACCTATTTTTTTGCTGAATGTTCGGAATCAAACTGTTCTTTTTCAGATTCACGGTATTTTTTCATTTTTGCACTAAACAATTCTCCATTGGTAGGAGGCGTATAGCTGATCGCATTGGCTCCAGCTTTGATTGTTGCCAATATTTCTTTTTCTGTCGGGCCGCCAGTCGCAATAATAGGCAATTCTGGATATTTTTCTCGAAAATAACGAACAGTATCTGCCGTGTCTTTTCCAGCACTGATGTTGATGATCTTCACACCAGCTGCTAATTTTTCTTCAATTTCACTATAGCGACTCGTCACGGTACTAATTACCGGAATATCAACGACTTTACAAACTGATTTCACCGTTTGAACAGGCGTTGGTGCATTGACCACAACACCTAAAGAGCCTTGGGCTTCTGCAAATAGACTCATATACACACAACGTTGGCCTTGAGTCAACCCTCCTCCAACACCAGAAAATACTGGGATATTTGCTGATTCAATGATACTTTTTGTAATTGCTGGATGAGGGGTAAACGGATAGACTGCAATCACCGCGTCTGCATTGGTGTTGTGGATTACGGCGATATCAGTTGAAAATAAAATCGATTTGATTTTTTTACCAAATAATCTGATCCCGCTTGCTTCTTTAATGACCTCAGGTACTTTGACGATGTCTTGACGTAATGCCGAACTGACTTCTGGAACAAATGCTTCCATTTGGATCACTTCCTCTAATCATATTGGTATAACGCATTTTCTTCGATAACAGTTTTGATTTTTTGCGCATAAGTAGGATCAGTTGCATAGCCTGCTTCTTGTAAAGCGTCCGCTGCTGCTTCATAATTTGTAGCCGTTAATACACCTTCATATTTTTGTGGATTCCAGGTTACTCCATTGACAAATAATAACGTGTGATCGTCCATAGAGGCTTCCCATGAATCATAAACACGAAACTCACCTTTAATCGTAATCCACTGCTCATTGACGAATTCTTGTGTATCTAACTTGATTTTTTTTTGATTCCCATATGCTTTGATCCCAAATAAATTATTGTATTTACTTGCAAGCTCGCTTTGGCCCCAATCGGATTCTAAAATCGCTTGCCCTAAAATAATACTAGGCAAGATACCATATCCTTCTTGTAATTCTTTTGCATGAGGAACTAGTGTCTCGATAAAGGCTTCGCGACTTACTGGTTCATTTGATTGTGTATGGGTTACGTATTCAAAGATGGGTGTCGTCAGTTGCTTTAAGGAAAAGACAAACGCGCCTAAAATGAGTACAAACCCAAGCAAAATCATTCTTTTTTGACGTTGCTGCTTCTTTTTCTTCATGATCCCTCTTTTTTAAATTTCTTCTAACCGCTCATTCATCCATTCGATCAAGGCTTGCGGCTCTCTTGTAATGGCTTTTTGCAAAACAGCCGGTACCCGAAAACTTAATACGTCATCAAAGCCCCACTCTCCATAAGCGACCGTTACTTTTAAATGCAACCACTGTTGGCCGTTTTGTTGCCGATCTTGTGGTAATAACTCTACCGATCCAAACCCATGTTGCAACCATTCTTGAGCAATTTTTAATTTCATTTTTCGATACTCTTCCATTGCAACAGTTCGTTTTTCTGGATAGATCACTGTTTGTCGGAGTACTTTTTGGACGACCATCCATTCATAGTCGCTAAATAAATTGACAATTTTTTGATTGAGTTCTGGTGAAAGATTCGTCAGGCCATCTTTCCATAATTGCCATTTTTCATCTGTAATCCCTAACGTGTTTGCCACAAATTCCTCTTCTGAAAGATATTTTTCCAAGATCGTTTGCGTTACGATATCTACATAAATCGAATGCATGTTTTTTTCCTCCTTTTACTTTCGCTTGACATCTTTGAATGTATCAAAAAATTCGGATTTAATTTCGATAAATCCTTTAAATGATTGTAAAAATTGAAATAATCGCGCTCTGTTTTCAAATTCACTACGGTCTTTTGGCAAGGGTTGTTGTTGATAGAAATGAAATAGTTGTTCCACTTTTTCAAGTAAGCGTGTGCCATCATTCCGCTCTGCAAACGTATTGGCAGTAAAAGCTAAAACCAATTTCAACTCTACTAATAAAGCAGGGTCGACTGTGATCGTCTGTTGCAAAGCTAACATGTCTTGTAGCATGCGAACTTGGGCGCTACGCATCAAAAAATATTCTTCAAAATAAATCGGCTCGTCGAAGAAATGATCTTCTTGATACAAACGTGCCTGTCGTTGTCCTTCATGCAATTTATTCATTAACACGGTACTATCTTGAACCAATTCGACAAGTTGGTTAGCATCTGGCCATGTCGATAAATCCGATAATAACTGACGAAATAAGGATTCTGTTGCTTGTTGTTGTTTCACCAATTCTTTTTGACGATCTGGCATATAAAGATTAAATAACACTGCCATTCCTGCTCCAATGCCCATCAACAAAAATTCGTTGACAATCAAAGACGGTGAAAAATGGGCTTCTGTCAAGTAATGCGTCACCAAAACCGAACTGACTACGATCCCTTCGGTTAACTTCAACTTTACAACAATCGGAATAAAAAGCAATAGATAAATCCCAAAGCCTATTGGCGAAAATCCAATCAACTCAAAAATGATAAAAGAGATCAATGTTGCAACGATTAATGATAAGAGTCGTTCAATCCCTGCGTGCAATGAATTTTTTTTTGTACCTGCCAAACTTAAAATAGCAATGACTCCTGCCGATGCGGCAAAATGCAGTCCTAATATGGATGCAAGATACATCGCAATCACACTGGCAATCGCTGTTTTGATCGTTCGTAATCCAATTCTCATCTAATTGACTCCTTTATCACTCATTGGCTTTTAGCGCATCAAGCATATTGATTTTTTTAAGCGCGCGATGCGTCGCCACACCTACTATTGCGACAAATAAATACGTCAAGCCAATAGCATAGACATAACTCATCGGATTAATCGTCGGTGAGAACATCGTTGTATCCATCTCGACAGTCTGAATGACATACCGATGCAACATCATCCCCAAGCCAGAACCTAAAGCCATTCCTACAGTAGCCAAAATGATATTTTCACGAACAATATAAAACGTTACTTCCCGATCAAAAAATCCTAAGACTTTAATTGTCGACAATTCACGTAACCGTTCGGCGACACTCATTGTGTTTAAACTATATAGTACAATAAAGGCCAATAGACCCGCTGAAATAATCAAGACCCACATCACGATCGTCAATACGCCTAAAGAACTTTCCAATTCCGCTTTTGTTTTGCTTAAATAACTTACATTGATCACGTCACTGTTCGTTTTCCACTCATCAGCCAATCGATCTTGTAAGGTGGTTGTTAGAGGGCTGTTAAACGTCATGAGCGCTGTCGTATAAACGGGTGTTTCTTTTGTCACTTCTTGGTAGTATTTGTTTGTCATATAAAGAGCATGCCCAACATAATTTTCCGTAATTCCAGCGATCGTTACAGTAAACTCTTGGTCGTCTGTTTGTTTAACAGTAAATGTATCTCCTTTTTTTAACGAGAATAATTTCGCTAATTTTTGGGTAATGATTGCGCCTTGATCAGTTAAGGTCAACTTGTTTTTTTGATCAGGTGAGATCAATCGGTAAAAGTTTGGTAATGCACCGTTAGTTTCTGGCACAATCACTGAAACCGATTGTTTTGACGCATCTGTACTCGTTGTTGTCACTTCTTCCATAAAAATCGGTAACACTTGTTTGACTTCTTTAGTTTGTTCCAACGTCTTCATTGTAGACGGGTTTTCTTGACTCAGTGTCACGACAGCTTCATAACGCCATAATTTATCAAATTGTAACGGAATCATTTCACTGATCGAATCTTTTAGTCCAAATCCCGTCAAAATCATCGCCGTACAACCTGCAATCCCTAAAATCGTCATCCACATCCGCGTTTTATAGCGAAACAAATTACGAAACATGACTTTATAAGTAAAGCTCAAGCGACGCCATAAAAACGTAATGCGTTCTAATAAAATCTTTTTCCCTGCTTTAGGGGATTTAGGACGCATCAAGACTGCTGGAACCTTTGTCAGTTCGACACGAACGACAAAAAAGGCGACCACGACGGTACAAAGAAGCGAAACGCCTGTAGCTAAAAGTACAAGATTGATTTGCCACGGTGTTTGGTAACCGATAATATCATATACCTGTCCATACGCTTCGATGATAATCCGCGGAAACAAATAAAAACCAATACCTAACCCCACGACGATACCACTGACACAAGCAAGCATGACGTACAGTAAAAATTTAGATGCAATCTCTAGCGGGCGATATCCTAAAGCAAAATATGTTCCAATTTCTAGACGCTTTTCCTCGACCATCCGGCTCACAGAAGTCAAACTGATCAACGCAGCGACAAAAAAGAAAATAACAGGAAATACGGTTGCCAAAGAAGCGATTCGATCGGCATTTTGATCATATTCTTCATATCCAGGTAGATCTGTTCGCGTCGTAATGAAAATGGGCTGTGAGAGAAAAGATTGACGCGCATCTTCTGGTAGTGCCTGTGCTTGTTTCATTAGAGCATTTTTATAGGCTGTTTCAATCGTTTGTTTCACTGCTGCTTTTTCTTTTTTTGTCGTGTGTGGATTAAAAGTCAAAGCCAATCGATTCGGAGTATTTGCTGTAAAATTTTCAGGTAAAGTGTACGCAAAATAAGTCAACGAACCGTTTTTTAACATAGTCGTTCCACGATTGTCTTTTGCTAAAAATTCAGGACTTAATACGTATCCGACAATTTTATAGTTCGTTTGGTTCAGCTCTTTTGATTGCTCAAAGGTGAGCGTATCCCCCAACTGATAGCCTGTGACCCCTTGTGCATTCGCATCGATCACGATTTCATCTTTTGCTTGTGGTAACTGTCCTTTTACAACGGTCAGTTTATTAAGAACTGGATCCTCATCATAAGAGAATAAACGAATGACGGCTTGTTGATCTTTTTGTGTCACATCTACTCTATCTTGTGTTTGAACTTTAGCCACGTCTGATTCTTCGTTGATCGTCTTCACTGTCGATTCATCTAAACCACTTGGCGCGTAGATGAACCAATCGGCTAGATCTGTCCGCGTGTAATAATCAGTTGCGGCTTGTTTCATATCCGGACCTGTAGCGCTGATGCCCACAAAAAAGGCAACACCTAATAAAATAATCGTCATCAGAGCGAAAAAGCGTCCGGGTGTCGACTTGATTTCACGTAAACTAGTTTTTAATAACGTTTTTTTCATCAGACCACCACCTCTACCATTCGATTTTCGCAACCGGTGTTGGATTTGGTTGATCGACGATACTCTTGACTTTTCCGTCATTCATACGAATCACGCGATCGGCCATCGGTGCAATCAAAGAATTATGTGTGATAATCACTACCGTCGTATTTTCTTGTCTAGCTGCTTGTTCGAGTAACATTAAAATCTGTTTTCCGGTTTCATAATCCAGTGCTCCTGTGGGTTCATCGCACAATAATAACTTTGGCTTTTTCGCTAATGCACGTGCAATTGTGACCCGCTGTTGCTCGCCTCCGGATAATTGAGCTGGAAAATTATGAATTCGATTTTTTAGCCCAACTTCTTGTAATGTTTGGGTGGCATCTTTCGCTTCTTTAACAATCTCTGTCGCCAGTTCAACATTTTCTAAAGCTGTTAAATTAGGAACTAAGTTATAAAACTGAAAAATAAACCCTACTGATTCTCGACGATAGCGAATCAATTCTTTTTTACTAAACTTCGCGATATCTTCTTGATCAACAATCACTTGACCGCTTGTTGGAGAATCCATACCACCTAAGATGTTTAGCACAGTCGATTTTCCAGCTCCACTAGGTCCTAAGATCACTGTCACGGCACCTTTTTCGATTGCAAAGGAAACTGCATCGTTTGCGGTTATCGTGGTTTCTCCCATTTGATAAATTTTTGATTCTTCAATCAATTCAATGTAGGCCACACAAACTCCCCCTTAATTTTATTCGTAAGCATAGTTTATCACAAAAATTACGAGGATTCGATTGATCTAAACGAAAGGAAAAAAAGAGTTGTTATCGCAACTATTTGCGACAACAACTAATTGACTAACCTAATTTACGCTCATAGCGTTTTTGTCCATCTAAATATGTCGCCTGAAGATTCATCTTTGCATCCAGTACAATAAAATCCGCCGCGCGATTTTTTTGAATCCGCCCACACACATCATCGATTTTACAACTGACCGCAGGCACATATGTCGCCATCATGACTGCTTCTTCTGGCGTGGCAAGATCCCAATTGACAACATTTTGAATGGCTTCTTTTAATTTTAAAATACTACCGGCTAAATTCCCGCTCTCAAGACGAACCGTACCATCTTGAACGATTACCGGAAATTCACCTAGTTCATACGCACCTTCTGGCATTCCACCAGCCATCATACAGTCTGTAATCAGCGCTACATGTTCTGGTCCGACTTTATCAATCAACAGACCACACGCCTCTTTATGAACATGATGACCATCACAGATCAATTCAGAAAAAACGTGGTCAAGCTGCATCAACGCCCCTACCATTCCTGGTTCGCGATGATTCAATCCTCGCATGCCATTAAATGCATGGACAAACACACTCGCTCCAGCATCGACTGCAGCTTTTGCTTGATCAAATGTCGCATCGCTATGGCCTAACGCCACCACAACATCTTGCTTTGTCACAGCTTCAACAAAGGCTTCAACCCCTTGACGTTCGGGAGCTAATGCGATTTTTTTAATCAAGCCATTAGCTGCCTGTTGCCATTTTTCAAATGTTTCAATGCTTGGATCATTGAAGTAAGCAGGATTTTGCGCTCCTTTGTGGACTTCATCAAAAAAAGGTCCTTCAAAATAAATTCCTGCAATCTTTGCACCAGTGACTTGCTCTTTTGCCTTGGAGATGGTGGCAGCAACTCGTGTCAAATGCTCTTCACTAGAAGTTAATGTCGTAGGTAAGAAGCTCGTTACCCCACATTCTAACAACGCCTCAGACATTACCTTAAGGCCTTCTAAATCATCATCCATCACATCGTGGTTTTTATAGCCATGAATATGGGTATCCACTAAACCGGGTGCGATCATGTATCCCGTATAATCAATCACTTGATGAGTTGAGGTGTCGATCATAGAAGAAAAATCGCCAAATTTTCCGTCACTTATTTCTAAATAGCCTGGACCTTTTGTACCAGAGGGATAAAAAAATTTGTCTGCATAAATGTATGTTTTCACGAATGCCACTCCTTTTTTGTATACTACTCCTTAAAAATACTCTCTTTTTCACGAAAAATCAAGAAAGGTCTACACCATTTTCATAATTTGTTAACGTTTTAATCGAATCAGCTGTTTTTGTCATCCAACGCGCTTTTTCAAAATTTCCCATTTTCTCATGTGATTCACTCGCAATATGCAATAGATCCTCGATATAGTAGTAGCTTAAGCGATCAAGTGACCATTTGATCCCTTGGATAGCTGTAGTGATACTTTTTTCATATTGCGCTTGCGTGCATAAAAAACGTGCATAATGATAAAACACTTTCGTCACTTCGAATGTCGACTGTTCGATGGGTAAGATTAATGCCAGTTCAACACTACGCTCTAAGCGTTTTTCAGCTTGTAAAAATCGATTCGTATCTGCATAGATCCGGCCGATAAATCCAATAATCTGCACTTCGATCGACGAAAAATGATCTTTTTTATTTTCAGAATACGTATAAGATAGACCGTGTCGTAAGCCTTGGATGGCAGTATCTGGTCGCTTTTTCACAAAATATTCAACGATGGCTGCATGATAGAAATACAATTGTAAATCCGTATCTAAATACAAACGGTCTAAAATCTCTGTTTCATCTAACATCTGATCCATTTCACGATATTTTTTATGAATGAGTAATTTATTTAGTGTAGTAAAAAATTGTTGGACTTCTAAAATTTGTGAAAATCTAGTGTACATTAGCTGGTCCATCGTAATCGCAAGTCTAACACATAGTTGTTGTAAGACAGCAACGTTTGGAATTTCTAAATTATTTTCGATTCGACTCAATACACTTTGAGAACAAATTCCTTGTGCAAGCATTTTTTGCGTCATTTTTTTCGACTTACGGATCTGCTTGATTTTATCCCCTAAACATTCTTGTAATGCCAAATGATCGGCCTCCTTAAAATATGCGAATTCGCATTTTATCTTTTTGAGTTTTTAGCTCATACTAACAAAAAAGAAAGCGTATCATTTTTTTAGCTTATGATCCTCTATCTATGTTAAAGGAAGTGTTATTTTTATGGAAAATCAAGTTCAAATCGCATTTACCTGGGAAAACGAAACGTTTCAAGGATTCATCGAAAAAGAGTATGAAAATTCATATTTGATCCATGTAAAAAATCCTAATAGTGAGTTAGTGGAAAAATATAATGGACGGATTGTGATCAGCAAAAAGAAATGTATAACAGATATTCTTTTATAAAGGAGAGAAAAAGTGGTTCGGGGGGAACCACTTTTTTCTCTCTATTTTTGCTGATAAGTGGATAAAAATTGGCGCAGAGCATGTGAGGTCGTTTTTAGATCCTCCATATTCGGTAAGTATACCAATCTAAAATGATCTGGTGCTTGCCAATTGAACCCGCCGCCGTGGACGAGTAAAATCTTATGTTCATGAAGAAAATCAAGAACAAATTGTTCATCATTTTTGATATTAAATCGCTTGATATCCATTTTAGGAAACATATAAAAGGCCGCTTTTGGTTTGACTGCAGATAAACCTGGGATATCATTGATTGCTTGATAGATGTATTCTCTTTGTTCGTAAATTCGACCACCTGGCAACAATAATTCATCTACACTTTGATAACCACCTAAGGCTGTTTGGACGATTTGTTGCGATAATACATTGGAGCATAGTCGCATCGAAGACAGCATATTTAATCCTTCAATATAATCACGGACACGCGTTTTATCTCCACTTAATACCATCCAACCTACACGAAAACCCGCAACACGATGCGATTTTGATAACCCACTAAACGTGACGACAAAGCGATCTGGTGCTAGTGTCGCAATCGGAATATGTTGATGGCCATCCATGACTAAACGATCATAGATTTCATCTGAAAAAATAATCAAATCAAACTCACGAGCAACGGTAATAATTTGTTCCAATATTTCTTTAGGATAAACTGCCCCAGTTGGATTATTTGGATTGATCAATACGATCGCTTTGGTTTTTGCCGTAACTTTTGCGCGGATATCTGCAATATCTGGATACCATTCACTTTCTTCGTCACAAATATAATGAACTGGCTTGCCACCAGCTAATGAAACAGAAGCTGTCCACAAAGGATAATCGGGCATTGGAACCAATACTTCATCACCAT
Source organism: uncultured Enterococcus sp. (assembly GCF_913775425.1). Classification (GTDB taxonomy): domain Bacteria; phylum Bacillota; class Bacilli; order Lactobacillales; family Enterococcaceae; genus Enterococcus_G. Next base: position 19,784 of record NZ_CAJYIS010000024.1, on the reverse strand, counting down.
CATTACACAATCCTTGCATACTCATCGTAATCAATTCACTAACGCCGTTTCCGATATAGATATCATTGATCGAAACATTTGGAAATTTTTGAAGTTGGTAATACTGTTCGATCGCTTTTCTAGCTGAAAAAATCCCTTTTGAATCTGAGTACCCTTCTGAAGCACGTACATTCATAATGAGATCACGGACGATTTCGTTAGGCGCTTCAAAACCAAATGGCGCTGGATTTCCAGTATTTAATTTTAAAATACTCACGCCTTCTTCTTGCATTCGGTCAGCTTCTTCTAATACCGGACCGCGAACATCATAACTTACACCTTCTAATTTTGTTGATTTTTCAAATTTTCGCATAAACATCCTCTTTTCAAAAAAGAACTAGTTTTCTTAAACTTTAAGTCATTTGAAATAAAATTGCAATTTTAATTTTTAGAATTTACAAACTTTTTAGCTTCTGCCTATTTTTCACTAGTTTAACCAAAAAAAGATTGACATTTAAAAGTCAAATCGCTAAAATTTTTCTTGTACCCTATTTGCGGATGTGGCGGAATTGGCAGACGCGTACGCTTGAGGGGCGTATGGCTTCGGTCGTGTGGGTTCGAGTCCCATCGTCCGCATCAACCAGTCACTTGTGGCTGGTTTTTTTATTCAAGTTTTTTGTGCTTTTTTTCACTTTTTTAAGGAAATTTGGCGGAATCTTTGCTAAAATAATGATGTTGAGGTAATGAAAAAGAGACAAAATCGAAACGAAATGAGGAGATTTTATGACAATTAGTGGAATCATTTTAATCATCATTGGCATTATCGGCTTTCTACTTTTACAAAAAAAAGGAACTAGCGTAAAACTTATAACGGGCGCGATTGCCGTGATCGGAATTATTTTATTGATCATCGGGATGACTTCATCAACTAAATCAAGCGACGAAACTGCTTCGCCTTCTACTACATCGACATCTTCACAAGAATTAAAACAGTCTAAAGAAGACCAAGTGAAAAATAAAGCTAAATTAAAAGAAACCGTTCGGCTAGACGATCTTGAATTAGCGACCGAACAAGAAGATGCACAAAAAGAAGATAAGAGCACGTATGATGCAAAAACAAACTACGAAGAGTTAACGCAAACACCGAAAAAATATGAAGGGCAAAAAATCACATTAACAGGTGAAGTGATCCAAACCATTGAAGATGACGAAAAAGTCCAATATCGTTTAGCAGTTGACGGCGATTATGACAAAATGATCTTATTAGAGATTAAAAAATCCGAAGTATCGACTCCAGTTGCTGAAGAAGACAATGTGACTGTTTATGGGACGTTTTTAGGTATGGTATCGTATAATTCCACTCTAGGTGAAAAAATTTCCATTCCAGCGATGCACGTGCATATGTTAACGAAAAACTAAACAAACACCGGCTAAATTTCTTAGCCGGTGTTTGTTTTTGTACACTATTCAAAATGCTGATCAGAATTTTGTTCTGTTTGTCCTTGATTGATCAAGTTAGATAAATCACGATTCAAGACGCCTTTTTTCTTTTCTTTCGTTTTAAATGCCGCTTTGTATTGTCCTCTAGTCATCGCAACAGGTTCTTGTTTGTTGAAACGCCTCACACTAGGTTCTTCGGGCTTTTTCTCCACATAATCATTTGACTCTTCAAACAATAAATAATGCTCATCTGTTTTTTGAAAGCCTGCAAGCAAGGCCTTCGTTTCTAGCTCTTCCTTTGGTTGATCAGGAATCAATGATTTGGGTGTAAATGTCGGAACAAAAGGAGTATGTGGCTGTTGTTCTAAAGTAGCACTTGGTTCTTGCATGCCTTTCGTTTCAGAGGATCCAGCTGTTTCGACTGTGCTCACTGGTTGAGACGACACACGCGGCGCACGCGTATAGTTTCCAAACAATTTTACTTTACCTGTTTTCGTTTCTTCTCTTACTGGTTTTTTTCCGTAATCTGGTAATTGTTCACGGTGCTTTTTCAATTCATCTTGTTGCGCCAAACTATGGCCATAGCGTTTAGCGACCGATTTAGGGATATACGTCGTACGTCTTCTTGCACGCAATGTTTCACTTTCTGTAAAATCAACTTCCGCTGATGTCGTAGACGGTGTCGTATTTGTTGTTTGACTTTCAGTTAAAATCCAGGGCTCAGTTGAAGTAAACGGTTTTCTTGTCGCATTGCGTTGCAACTTCACTCCATCGGAATCAGAAAACGCGGGAAAACGCGTGTATTTACGTTCAATATTTGAAACATCTACCATTGCCTTCACTTCTTTCTCAAATATACTCTATGGAGCTATCTTAACATAAAACCCTCCCTACTCGCTATCGCTTTTGCTGTTCTGGTTTTATATCGATTACAATAAATGGATCCATCTGCGTCTTTTTCAGAATACTCGCTATGATTTGTCCTTTCACAATCGGAGGTAACGCGTGATACGTACTTTCTAGTTGTACATAAGTGTGATCAGTTTGATAAGCTTTGACCTCATACGGCACTTCAGGCGTAAGCAGATTCGTTTCGTGCAATGCTGTCAAAAAAATAGATGGCCGAATCTTACGTTGTCGTGCAACTTTTTCTAAAATCACTTGAACTTGATCTAAAAAATACTCCGGATCAACATCACCGATTGTTTGTGTAAGTTCTGGATAAAAACGCGCCTCTTGTTGGCCGATAGCTTGAAAATAATGCGGAAGTGTATTGGCCATTTGTTGTGTGCTATATGCATCAATGCCTAATTGACTCGTTTCAAGTGTGGCTGGATAACAAAAATCAAGTGTTTCAGGTAAAAATCCTATCCATTTTTGTTGCTGAAAATCTTTTGCTAAGGCATAGAGTTGAGCAGGTTCGATTGGTTTTGCCATAAGTTTTGCGACCCAGTCGTCTACAGTCGTTTGATTACTTTGTACCGCATCATACGTGATTGTTGTAAAATAACGACGATTTTCACGAATGATCAACTGCGCACGGATACATCGCTCTAATTTTTTTTCGAGTTTACTTGCAGGAAAGGCTTCTTTTAACTGCCTTAATGTCGGAGGTGTTTCTTGCTCTAGCAGATACGTCACCAGTTGTTTGTAAAATGGATCGGTAACGATTTGTTGTTCATTTGTCGTCAGATTCGCATAACCTAATTTCATTTCTTTCCCTCCAAAAAAAGACGTTTTTAGATTACTCTAAAAACGTCTTTTTATCTTATTGAAATGCTGCTGTTAATTGAGGTACAACTTGTTTTTTACGAGAAACAACCCCTGGTAAAAATGCACGATTATTCGTCAATTTCACCGCAAAGGCTTCTTCTACTGGCGCTGTTTGATCGCCAACCACTAAAATTTCAGAATTGTTTTCTAAAATATCGGTAACGACTAAAACAAAAAGATCATACCCTTTTTCTTCATTTAATACAGCCATTTCTTTTTCAAGTTCTACTTGACGTTCAAATAATTCAGGAATCGCTACTGTATTCACTTGCGCAACACGAACTGTTTTATCACTCATTGGGAAGCTTTTTGCATCTAGATCTAATAATACAGATACTGTTTTGTCTGCTAGGTTCGTTCCTGCTTTTAATAAATCTAAACCATATGCCTCTAGGTCCACTTCAGCGATTTGTGCCAATTCTTTTGCGGCAGCGATATCTTCTTTCGTACAAGTTGGTGACTTTAATAATAAGGTATCTGAAATAATTGCCGATAACATGATCCCAGCAATCGCTTTTGGAATCGTTACTTGATTTTCTTTAAACAATTTCAAAATAATCGTACTCGTACAACCTACAGGCTCAGCACGGTAATACAAAGGGTTTGCTGTTTCAAAATTAGCGATACGGTGATGATCGACTACAGCTAGGACCGTTACGTCTTTGATATCGGCAACACTTTGTTGGAATTCGTTATGATCGACTAACATGACTTGTTCGGTTTCATTAGCCGCTGTTTCAATCACGCGTGGTGCGCTTAGGCCAAAAGCATCTAACGCAAATTGAGTTTCTTCATTTGGTGTTCCTAGCGCTACGGCTTCCGTTTGTTGACCTAACTCATTTTGTAAATGTGAAAATGCAATCGCAGCTCCAATTGCATCGGTATCTGGATTTTGATGTCCGAAGACTAAAATAGTTGACATGTGATTCGCTCCTTTAGTTGAGTTTCCGCTTCTATCATAGCAAAAAAAAAGAGATAAGAAAATAACAAATTTCTTATCTCTTTTACTTTATCTTGTTTGATACCCCGTATAATCCGCAACATGTAACAGTTCTTTCGCATTTTCAACGCGGTCGTTTGTCGGTGGCTCAATGCCTTCTAACGGATATTTTAAGCCTAACTCATCCCATTTGAATTTTCCCATCGTATGATAAGGCAAGACTTCGACTTTATCGACATTACTTAGACCTTGAATAAAGTCATTTAATCGAATCAAAAACTCATCGTAGTCACTGCGAAATGGTACCAATACGTGGCGGATCCAAACAGGCTGGTTGATTTCAGATAAATAACGAGCCATATCTAAGATATTTTCATTTGATTGTGTCGTTAATTGTTTATGGGCTTCGTTATCGATTTGTTTGATATCAAATAAAATCAAATCGGTATACTGCATCAGTTCATTGAATTTACTAAAGAAAGGCTCTTCTCTAGTAAATGGTTTGCCACACGTATCTAATGTCGTATGGATTCCTTTTGCTTTGGCTTTTTTAAACAATTCGATCAAAAAGTCGACTTGTAATAGCGGTTCACCACCACTAACCGTGATCCCACCATCTTCGCCCCAGTAGGCTTGATACTTCAATGCTTCTGCTAATAACTCATCTGCGGTGTATTCTGTTGCCGTTTTCGCACCGATCTTCCAAGTATCCGGATTATGACAAAATTGACAACGCATCCGGCAACCTTGTGTGAAGATGACAAACCGAACTCCTGGGCCGTCAACGGTACCAAAATTTTCTGTTGAATGTATACTTCCCTTGATTGCCTGATCCATTGCAATTCCTCTTTTCTTTTGCTAGTCGCGTAATGATTATAGACGGTCGTGAGAGGTACGTGCGATTACGTCTGCTTGTTGTTCTGGTGTTAGATCGCGGAATTTCACGGCATAACCAGAAACACGAATCGTTAAGTTTGGATATTTTTCAGGATGTGCTTGCGCATCTAACAATAATTCATTTGTAAAGACGTTCACGTTGATATGGTAACCACCTTTATCAAAGTAGCCGTCTAAAACATTGCGTAAGTTGTTGATACGTGTCATATCATCTTTACCTAATCCATTAGGGTTGATTGTTTGTGTATTTGAAATACCATCTAGAGCATGTGAATATTCTAAACGTGCTGTAGAGTTCAATGAAGCCAACAACCCATGTTTTTCACCTAAGAATTTACCATCTTGATAACTTGGGTTTGCACCAGGTGCTAATGGTTGACCCGCACGACGTCCATCTGGTGTATTCCCAGTGGCTTTACCATAGACCACGTTTGATGTGATTGTAAGTAAAGAAGTCGTTGGTGTTGAATGACGATACGTATGTTGACGTTTGATCTGAGTCATGAAGTAATCCAAGATCCAGTTTGCCATTTGATCGGCTTCTGCATTGTCATTTCCGTATGTTGGGAATTCATTTTGTGGAATATAGTCTACTGCTAATCCTTCTTCATCACGGATGACTTTTACATTTCCGTGTTTGATGGCCATAATACTATCGGTCGCATGAGAGATACCTGCGATTCCTGTAGCGAATGTACGTTTTAAATCTGAGTCCATCAATGCTAATTGCGCTGCTTCATAAGCATACTTATCATGCATGTAATGGATCACATTTAATGTATTCACATACAATTCTGCTAACCAATCTAATGTTTGTTTGAAGCTTTCCATAAATTCGTCAAAGTCAATATTTTCACCAGTTAATGGACGATATTTTGGTCCTACTTGCATTTTCGTTTTTTCATCAACACAACCGTTGATCGCATACAATACGGCTTTCGCTAAGTTCGCACGAGCACCAAAGAATTGCATGTCTTTTCCAACAACTGTTGCCGATACGCAACATGCGATCGCGCAATCATCTGAACCCCATTTTTCACGTAATAAATCATCGTTTTCAAATTGGATCGATGAACTTTCTTTAGCAATACGTGCTGCAAATGTACGGAAACCTTCAGGTAAGTGTGAAGAGTACAATACAGTTAAGTTTGGTTCTGGTGATGGTCCCATGTTGATCAATGTGTGTAAGATACGGAAGTCATTTTTAGTGACCAATGAACGGCCATCGATTCCCATACCTGCAACACATAACGTTGCCCAAATTGGATATCCTGAGAACAATTGATTGTAATCTGGTGTACGGGCAAATTTCACCATACGTAGTTTCATGATCAAGTGATCGATCATTTCTTGTGCTTCAAATTCTGTGATCAACCCACGATCTAAATCACGTTGAATATAAATATCTAAGAATGCTGAGATACGTCCGATTGACATCGCTGCACCATTTTGTGATTTGATTGCACCTAGATAACCAAAGTATAGCCATTGGATCGCTTCTTGTGCATTTTCAGCTGGGCGTGAAATGTCAAAACCATAAGATGCTGCCATTGTTTTTAAGTCATTTAATGCGCGGTATTGTTCTGAAATTTCTTCACGTAAACGAATCACATCATCGGTCATTACTTTATTACCGCAATTTTCATGATCTTTTTTCTTTTGTTCCATTAAGAAGTCGATTCCGTATAAAGCCACACGACGATAGTCCCCAATAATACGACCACGACCATACGCATCAGGAAGACCTGTAATGATTTTATTTTTACGTGCTAAACGCATTTCTGGAGTGTAGGCATCAAATACTCCTTGGTTATGCGTTTTGCGCCAATCTGTAAAGATTTTCGTCATTTCAGGATCAACTTCGTACCCATTAGCGGTTAAGGCATTGTTGGCCATTTTGATTCCACCGAATGGTTGGAAAGCTTGTTTTAATGGTAGATCTGTTTGCAAACCAACGATTTTTTCTTCTTCTTTGATTAAGTAGCCTGGACCATGAGAAGTTAGCGTAGATGGAATGTTATTGTCCATATCGTACACGCCATTTTTTTGATGTTGTACTTCAAATAGTTCTTGTAATTTGTTCCATAATTTTTCAGTACTTGGCGCGATTGGTTCTAAAAATTGATCGTCGCCACGATATTCCGTGTAGTTTTTTTGGATAAAGTCACGTGTGTTGACCTCAACTTGCCATTCTCCACCTTTAAATCCGTCCCATGCTTTTGTTGTTTCTGTATTGGTCATTTCCATTGTCATCTACGGTTCCTCCTTTTGCGTTGCTACTGCAACAACTTTACAAAGATAGTATAACACATCACAATCTTTATGCAAGTGTTTTCAGTCTTTAAAATCCTATAAAATCAAGTATGTGACAAAAACGTTCGTAAACGCAATAAATATAAAGGTTTATTTTGTGAATTAAATCCTTATATTTTAAGAAAAAGTAAAACACATCTCCAATCTGTATTGATACAGATTGGAGATGTGTTTTAAAAAACTATAACAGCTCTTCGGTTTCTTGTACATAGACTTGCGTCACTAAGCCACCGTCTTTTTCATTTAGTACAAATGAGCCATTCGATTGTCGATCAGTAATCGGATAATGCAGTACCGACAGTTCCAGTTGTTCGCCTTTTTGATTGACAATTTGCAACTGAACTTCCCCTTCAGAAAGTGATATGACACGATGGGCTTGTTTTTTCAATTCTCTAAAGATCATCAAGCCACGTTGAGCACGGGCGGTAACTGGGATCTCTTGAGCAATCATTCGTTTTAGCGCCCCACGTTGAGTAATATAGGTGATAGCCGTTTGATCGAGTGGATCAATCAATAACACACCGACTACATAATCTTCAGCTTTTAAGTTGACCGCTTTGACTCCAGCAGCTTTAGCCCCTACGATTGGGATTTCTGCTATCGGATAACGTAAAGCAAATGCTTGATGTGTTGTTAAATAAACGTCTGTCTTCTCAGGTACGGTCTCAAAAACAGCGACTAATTCGTCAGCTGGATCTTTTAGTTTCATCATTACTTGCGAGCGCGTTTTATAGGTACGCCATGGTTCAAATTCAGTTTGCAGCGTTTGTTTCGTGTATCCTTGTTTCGTAAAGAACACAAATGTAGCGTCCTTAGAAAGCTTTTGGTAAGCAAATACTTTGAAAATCGTTTCATCGATCCCAAGATTGGTCAACATCTGTGAAATATGCTCCCCGACTTCTTTAAAACGCAATTCAGGAATCTCATGTACCGGACGATAAATGACATTTCCTTTATTGGTTACCAACAATAAATGGTCCAACGTATTGGCTTGTTGTTGATATACTACAAAGTCGCCTTCTTTCATACCTGTAGGTTCACCGTTTGAAGCACTATAAGAGCGTAAGCTACTGCGTTTGATATAGCCTTCATGCGTGATCGTCACCATCACATCTTCTTGAGCTACTAAGACTTGTGTGTCGATTGTGATTTCAGTGATTTCTTTTTCGATCGTAGTGAGACGTTTTGTTCCGTATTTTTTCTTGACTTCACGTAATTCTTGCTTCATCAATTTAAATAATTCATCTGGACGTTGAATGATTTTTTCGAGTTTCGCAATCGTAAGCGCCAATTCTTCTGCTTCCTTTTTTAATTGCGTGATATCGGTATTGGTTAGACGATATAATTGTAACGTTACGATAGCTTCAGCTTGCTCGCTTGTAAAAGCATGTAACATCACTAAATTATTTTTCGCATCTTTTTTGTCTTTACTTTGACGAATCGTTTCGATGACTTGATCTAAAATCGATAACGCTTTGATCAAGCCTTCAACAATATGCTGACGAGCCAACGCTTTTTGTAATTCATATTGACTACGTTTTAAGATCACCGATTGACGATGTTCGATGTAACTAGTCAACATTCGTTTGAGACCTACTTGTTGCGGACGCATATTGTCGATGGCTACCATATTGAAATTGTAGTTGATCTGTAGATCGGTATTTTTAAATAAATAATTTAAAATCCCTTGAGCATTGGCTTCTTTTTTTAGTTCGACAACGATCTGTAATCCAGTACGATCACTTTCGTCGCGCACTTCTGCAATGCCATCCACTTTTTTATTGATTCTAATTTCATCCATTTTCTTCACTAAAGTCGCTTTATTGACTTCATAAGGAATCTCAGAGATCACGATTTGCGATTTCCCACCTTTGATCTCTTGAATCTCAGTTTTTGAGCGTACGATCGCTTTTCCGCGACCGGTTTCGTATGCTTTTTTGATTTCATCGCTACCTTGCAAAATACCCCCTGTTGGAAAATCAGGTCCTGGAATAAATTGCATCAATTCTTCAACACTCGCTTCTTTGTGATCAATCAAATGAATCGTACCATCAATAATCTCACTTAAATTGTGTGTTGGAATCTCCGTAGCATATCCTGCTGAGATCCCAGTCGAGCCATTGACCAATAAATTCGGAAATTTGGCAGGCAAGACAGTTGGTTCTTTTTCAGTATCGTCAAAATTCCATACAAAATCAACGGTTTCTTTTTCGATATCTTTTAATAATTCCCCACTAACTTCAGACAGACGAGCTTCGGTGTACCGCATCGCAGCTGGTGGATCCCCATCCATACTCCCATTGTTTCCATGCATCTCAATCAAAACATTACGCAATTTCCAGTCTTGACTCATCCGCACCATCGCTTCATAAATACTACTGTCACCATGTGGATGATAGTTCCCCATGATATTTCCGACAGATTTAGCAGATTTACGAAAGCTTTTTTCATGTGTATTGCCATCTTGATTCATCGCAAATAAAATACGACGTTGTACCGGTTTTAATCCATCACGAATATCAGGTAATGCTCGTTCTTGGATAATATATTTTGAATAGCGACCAAAGCGGTCCCCCATTACTTCTTCTAATGTCAATTCCTGAATATTTTGATCGTGTTCCAAGAAATCAACTCCTATTCTTCAACTAAACTTCATTCTTATGCTTCGGAAATTTTTTCTTCCGTTGTTTCTAAAATACTACCTTCTTCTTCTAAGGTAAACTGAACATGTGCTTCGATCCATTTTCGACGTGGTTCGACTTTATCACCCATTAGCGTTGTGACACGACGTTCTGCTTGTGCAGCGTCTTCAATGCGCACGCGAATCAGCGTACGATGTTCAGGATCCATTGTCGTTTCCCATAATTGGTCAGCATTCATCTCTCCTAGCCCTTTATAGCGCTGGATCATATAGCCTTTTCCCATTTTTTTCGTTTGTGTCGCCAACTCATCGTCAGTCCAAGCATAGGCAATCTGTGCTTTTTTCCCGATTCCCTTTGAAATCTTATACAAAGGTGGCAACGCAATATACACCCGTCCTGCTTCGATCAATGGTTTCATGTAACGATAAAAGAACGTCAGCAAGAGCACTTGGATATGGGCTCCATCCGTATCTGCATCGGTCATAATGATCACTTTATCATAATTACAATCTTCAAGCTCAAATTCCGGACCAACACCTGCTCCGATCGTATAGATCATCGTATTGATTTCTTCATTTTTCAAAATATCTTGCATTTTTGCTTTTTCAGTGTTGATGACTTTCCCACGAAGCGGTAAGATTGCTTGAAATTTACGATCACGACCTTGTTTGGCTGAACCACCAGCAGAATCTCCTTCGACTAGGTACAACTCATTTTTCTTGGGATTTTTTGATTGTGCAGGTGTCAATTTACCTGAAAGCAACGATTCCCCTTTTTTCTTTTTCTTCCCATTACGACTATCTTCACGAGCTTTACGGGCTGCTTCACGGGCTTCACGGGCTTTGATCGCTTTTCTGACGATCGATTGGCTCATTTCGCTATTTTCTTGTAAATAAAAACCTAATTGATCCCCAACGATGGTATCCACGGCATTACGTGCAGCAGGTGTCCCTAATTTTTCTTTTGTTTGTCCTTCAAATTGCAACAAATGTTCCGGAACACGAATCGACAACACACTTGCCAGACCTTCACGAAAATCAGTTCCTTCTAGATTTTTATCTTTTTCTTTTAATAAACCCGCTTTTCGCGCATATTCATTGAACGATTTTGTCAAGGAAGCTTTTAAACCAGCTTCGTGTGTTCCGCCATCTTTTGTTCGAACATTGTTTACGAAAGATAGAATCGTTTCTGAAAAACCATCATTATATTGAAAGGAGACTTCGACTTCGATGCCTTCTTTTTCACCAGAAAAATAGACGATTGGTGTCAAAGCATCTTTTTCTTCATTTAAATACTCAACGAACTCTTTGATCCCTTCTTCATAATGAAATACTTCTTGAACGGTCTCTTCCTTTCGTTCGTCGGTTAGAGTGATTTTAACATCACGCAATAAAAATGCCGATTCGCGCAAACGTTCTGCTAATGTGTCATATGAAAATTTTGTCGTACTAAAGATTGAAGCATCAGGTAAAAAATGGACCGTCGTCCCATTTGGCTCCTTTGTTTTGCCAATTTCAACTAGCGTTCCTTCAGGTTTTCCACCATCAATAAACGTTTCTTGATATTTTATCCCATCACGAACGATCGTCACAGTAAGCCAAGAAGACAGCGCATTAACAACACTCGCTCCAACCCCATGTAACCCACCAGATGTTTTATAGCCACCTTGACCGAATTTCCCTCCAGCATGCAGTACTGTAAAAATAACTTGAACGGTAGGAATCCCAGAAGCATGCATCCCAACTGGCATCCCCCGTCCAAAATCTTGGATACTAATACTTTGATCGTGGTGGATCGTAACTCGAATCTCTTGACCATATCCTGAGAGCGCTTCGTCTACTGCATTGTCGACAATTTCATAGACTAAATGGTGCAACCCTCGATGATCGGTTGATCCAATATACATCCCTGGACGTTTTCTAACGGCCTCCAATCCTTCAAGGACTTGGATGGACGCATCATTATATTCATTGGATTTATTTACCAAATTGAACTCTCCTTTATGTAATTTTCTAAAATGTAAAACAATACTTCTCATACTCTATAGGAAAATCTCAAAAAAGAAAAGTGGCAAAACACTTTTTTTAGGATTTCGATACGATACTTATGATTTGATGAAAAATTTTATGAACAATTGTTGTTGTGGTGATTTCATGATAAAATTCTGCTAGGTTAATAAGAAAGTGGGATATTATGACAATTATTCTTTTATTCATAGGTGCATATCTTTTAGGTTCGATTCCTTCAGGAGTTTGGATCGGCCAACTATTTTTCCACAAAGACATTCGAAAATTCGGCAGCGGCAATATGGGAACGACCAATACGTTTCGTGTGTTAGGTCCAATCGCCGGAACGGTAGTCTTGTTTATGGATATTTTAAAAGGAACGCTTGCCACGTTACTTCCAAGTTTTTTTGATATTCATACCGTCAATCCGTTATGGTTTGGTGTATGTGCTATTTTAGGGCATACGTTTCCGATCTTTGCGAAATTTAAAGGTGGCAAAGCGGTCGCAACAAGCGCTGGGATGATCTTGGCGTACAATCCACTCTTTTTTACATATTCAACGGTCATTTTTCTCGTCTGTTTATATTGTACGAGTATGGTGAGTTTGACAAGCATGCTAGCTGCGGTACTGATTACCTTGTCCACGATCCTTTTGCCTTTATTGCACACACCGATTTTGCCTACATTTAATTGGCTGTTAACGTTGATTGCTTGTGGCGTAACTATCTTTATTTTTTATCGCCATAAAGCCAATATCGCCCGAATCAAAGCAGGAACTGAAAGTCGCATCGGCTTTGGTCTTCGTAAACAATCAAAATAAGCTTTTCACTCAATTAAGACGATTAATTGAGTGAAAAGCTTTTTTAAAATACAGTGATCGTATATGCTGCATCAAATACTTCATGTGCATCTAAACGCTCGATACCTAATTTTTGCGTAAATTCACCTGTCGCATCTACAACATCAGCGATTCCTGCCCAAGGCTCCAAACAGACAAAATTAGAGGCAACAGGTGCCGTCGACCAAACCCCAAAGTATGGAAAGTCTTTGTAGGATAACGTCACACCATGTTTGGATCTATCTGAACAAATCGAAAAAGCTGTTTTTCCTTTGGTTTCAAAAATCAATGCATCCTCTTTGAACAATCCGTGGGTCAAGTCGATTGCCGTATTGGTTTGACCCAGTGTTTTATGTTCAAGATCAATCAAATCGTGTTTAAGCGGCAAAAATGTCCGTGATTTTAAGGGTTCTGAGACCAAATAATAATCTTCAAACGACAAGCCAGGTTCTAGTGGAACATTAAAAGCTGGATGGCCCCCAATTGAAAAATATAGTGGCGCTTCGTCTGGATTACGGACTTGGTAGCGTACTTCTAGTGCATTGTCCGTTAGCGTATACAAGATCTCTAAACAAAACCCAAAAGGATAGACTGCGCGCGTCTCGTTTGTATCTACTAAGCGAAAGCGCGCAGTTGAGTTGGTCTGTTCGACCAACTCAAACTCTTGATCACGTGCAAATCCGTGGCGCGGTAGCGTGTACGTTTTTTGTGCTACTTGATACTGATTATTTTTTAATGTCCCTACGATTGGAAACAATACAGGAGCGTGGCGATTCCAATGTTTAGGATCCGCTTGCCACATATACTCGATTGCATTGAGTTTATCAACAAATTGTTGAATCTCTGCACCTAATGTCGCAATCGTTACTTGGTATTGTGCATTTTCTAACATTACCTTCATTTATTATCCCTCCAATTACGAACGAGCTAATTCTTCTTTGAAGCGTGGATTGAGCACTTTCAAATAGGTTCCCTTCATGCCCAGTGAACGAGACTCGATAATACCTGCAGATTCTAATTTACGCAAGGCATTGACGATCACTGAACGGGTAATGCCGATCTCATCGGCAATACTAGAAGCCGTCAAACGGCCTTCATCACCATCTAGTTCATCAAAAATGGCTTGAACTGCTTTTAATTCACTGTACGACAACGTACTGATCGCCATTTGTACAGATGTTGCACTGCGGATCTCTTCTTCGATCGAACGTGATTGTTGGTATAAAAATTGCATCCCTACTACTGTGGCACTGTATTCTGCTAGAACCAAATCTTCTTCGTTAAACGTCGTTTCCACACGAGATAAAATAATCGTTCCCAAACGTTCACCAGCGCCAAAAATAGGCACGACTGTCGTCAATCCATTAGGATACAATTCACGGCTTTCAATCGGAAAAGCAGTCATATCACTGCTAATTGGAATATTCGATTCTGTTTGCATCAACCGATCCACCATATCTGTGTAATTGTCGGGAAATTGTTTTTCTACTAGCATATTTTTCACTCGATCATTATTAAAATCGTGCTGTTCTGTAAACCCTAACAAGGTGCCATCACTACTGATAATATACGTATTGCTATCTAAGATCGAACCTAGACTTTGCGCCATTTGGTTATAAGGTAAATCCGCATGTACCCGAAATGTATTTTTTTGTTGCAATAATTCGTTGATACGACGTGTTTTATCTAACAGTCTTTCCATGGTTTTCCCCTCTCGCCTATAAAATATAACGGCTTAGATCTTCATCTTGTGCAATATCATTTAGTTTTTCATTTACATAGGCTTCAGTGATCGTAATTTCGGCCATTTGCATATCTGAAGCTTCAAACAATAGATCTTCTAAAAGTTTTTCTAAAATCGTATGCAAGCGACGTGCACCGATATTGTCTGTCTCTTGATTGACTTGATAGGCAATGTGAGCGATCCGTTCAATTGCTTCTAACGTAAAGGTAACCGCTACATCTTCTGTTGCTAACAAGGCCACATATTGTTTAATCAATGCGTTGTTTGGTTCAGTCAAAATTTTGACAAAATCTTCTGTCGTCAAATCATCTAGCTCCACACGAATTGGAAAACGACCTTGTAATTCGGGAATCAAATCGCTTGGTTTTGATAAATGAAATGCTCCCGATGCCACAAATAAAATATGATCAGTATTGATCACGCCATATTTCGTATTGACTTGTGACCCTTCTACAATCGGCAAGATATCTCGTTGCACACCTTCACGCGAAACTTCACCAGAATTGCTTTGTGATTTTGAAGTGATTTTATCGATCTCATCGATAAAAATAATTCCACTTGATTGCGCTAATTTAATCGCCGCACTATGGATATCCGCATCATTGACTAATTTTGCTGATTCTTCTTGGATCAATAATTCACGTGCTTCTTTTACGCTAAGTGTCCGTTCGATTTTTTTGCTTGGTTTTAGCGCACCTAATGTTTCATTTAGATCGATCCCCATTTGCTCTAATCCATTGTTCATTGCTGGAGCTTGTACTTTTGGTTCTTCGATTTTGATCGTCACTTCGCGATCATCTAACACGCCACGTTCTAGTTGTTCAAAGATCGCTTGACGATTCGAGCGAATTTCATCGGTCAATTCTTCTTTTGGTTCTTCTGTTTGCTGAGTTGCATTGAACATGCTCATCATTTGTTCGTAAGGATTTGAACTAGTCTGTTTTTGTTCTTTTTTGATTCCAGGAACTAATGCTTTGACTAAACGACGGTTCGCTTTTTTTGAAGCTTGCGCGTAGACACTATCATATTGTTCTTTTTTCACTAATTGGATCGCGTGTTCGACTAAATCACGGACCATAGATTCCACGTCACGACCAACGTATCCAACTTCTGTGAATTTCGTCGCTTCGACTTTTACAAAAGGTGCAGAGACGATTTTTGCTAATCGACGTGCGATTTCAGTCTTCCCAACACCAGTTGGTCCGATCATTAAAATATTTTTCGGTGTCACATCATGTTGCATTTGTTCATCTAGTTGCAAACGACGGTAACGGTTGCGTAATGCTACAGCTACAGATTTTTTCGCTTGGTGTTGACCAATGATATATTCATCTAAATCTTTGACGATTTCTTTTGGTGATTTGGCTTGATTCATCATATTAAAATTCCTCTACTATAATATTATGGTTGGTAAAGACGCAGATATCCGCTGCGATATTTAAAGCATTACGTGCAATCTCAGTGGCGCTTAACTCACCACCGTATTCTTTCATTGCGCGTGCTGCAGCCAATGCATAATTTCCACCTGATCCGATCGCTAAAATCCCGTCGTCAGGAGCAATGACTTCACCCGTTCCAGAAACAAGTAACATTTCCTTTTCGTTCATGACGATCAACATGGCTTCTAATTTTTGCATCGCTTGTTGGGTGCGCCATTCTTGTGCCAGTTCAACTGCTGCACGTTGCAAGTTTCCGTTATATTCATTTAGTTTTCCCTCAAATTTTTCTTCCAATGTGAAGGCATCTGCCACGCTTCCAGCAAATCCTACTACCACTTGATTGTTATAGATACGACGGACTTTTCTGGCAGTACCTTTCATGACGATTTGCTCGCCCATTGTGACTTGACCGTCTCCAGCCATTGCAAATTTGCCGTCTTTTTCAACGGCACAGATCGTTGTTGAATGAAATTCTGATTTCATAAATTGATACTCCTTTTATTTGGCACGTGGATGAAATTGACGATAGTTTTGTTGTAACGTCTCTTTGGTCACATGTGCATAGATTTGTGTAGTCGATAAATTACTATGGCCTAAAAGCTCTTGGACAGTACGCATATCCGCACCATTATTTAATAAGTGAGTGGCAAACGTATGCCGCAATTTATGTGGATGGATTTCACTATCTAAGTGACTTTTTTTTAATAACTGTGTCAAGATATAATCCACGCCAGCTGTAGTCAGTGCTTGACCACGATGATTTACAAAAAACGTGTCATGGACAGTGCGACTTTTTTCACATAGCGCGAGCCGGCCTTGATTCAAATACGTTTGCATCGCGAGTTTGGCATGATCATTAAATGGAACGATCCGCTCTTTATGGCCTTTTCCGATCACTTTCAAGACTTGCATCTGAAAATCGATTTGGTGTAGCGCAAGCGTCGCACATTCACTCACACGTAAGCCACAACCATATAAAACTTCTAGTAATGCACGATTACGTTGATCTAGTGGCGTTGAACCTGTGATACTATCAAATAGCTCCTGTACCTCATCTTCATAAAAAAAACGCGGCAGTTTCGGCTGCTTCTTTTTTAATTGGACATAGGTGAACGGATTTTCTGTGATCACTTCTTGGCGCAATAGGTACTGATAAAATGAGCGCAAACTGGCAATTTTTCGGCCGATACTATTGCGGCTGTAGCCATGTTCACTCAAACGGCTCAAATACAATCGCACATCGCGATAGTCAACTTTTGTATAGTCAACACAAGCAATTTCTTGTAAAAAAACTTGAAATTGTAAAAAGTCTTCGGTATATGCAGCTGTCGTTTTTTCTGAATAGCCTCGTTCGACCGTCAAATAACGACAAAATCGTCCAAACCAATCTTGATCCATCTACTTGCCTCATTTCTTGATTCCATCACGTTTGGTTACACTTACATTCCAAACGATGATTAAAATTTAGCACAGTCTTTTGAAAAAAACAAATAAATTGTCAGAATTTAACAAATTGTTCAAAAATCCTTTACAATTCTGAAAATTTACGAACGAACCTCTCATTTTTTCTTAAGAAAAAACCGTATGAACAGCTATAGCCATCCATACGGTTTGATTAATGACGAATGCGATTTAATATCCCTTTTAGCATTCGATAGGCTTGATACTTCATTGGTGAAACGACTTTTGTATAGACGCCAAAACGTTCTTCGACTTGTCCATTGAACGCATCTTTAAATTTCAATACACCATCAGAACCATCATAGACCCCTTCGATCCCATAAAAATTGTAACGTGGGATCTGACGAGTGATTGCTTCTTGCATCATATAGTCTTGAATCAAATAAGGTGCGTAGAATTTTTTATATTTTTCATACGTGCCACTAAATAAGTAGACAACCTCCGTGGGTTCGATTGCAAACAATGCACCAGCTAAGATGACTTCACCAGGTGCTTCTTTAGAAAAAGCCTCTGCTTCTTCAATTCGTACCTGAACTGTACGTAGTTCATCTTCAAATTCACGTTTTTGATTATTTTTTTTCCGACTTTTAGGATTGATGGTTAAAAAGTCATTGATCTCATCTAAGGTACTTTGGATTTCTTTAGCACGATGCACCAAGTTCTCTTTGTAAGTTTCAAAATTGATCTCCGCAACAACAAATTTTGCTTTTTGACCAAAGGCGTTAAAAAAGGCTTGGTAATACGCTAAACTTTTATCTGAAAAGCCACGGCGTTCACTTGTTTCTTCGGTTAATTTTTTAAACTTCGGTAGCTCTTCATAAGACAATTCACGTAAGACGATCCCATAATCTTTTGTTTTTTTCACACTATACTGAGCGGATTTAGTGTACGACGAGCGTAACGTATCGAGTGTGAGATCGGATAGGTCTTTAATAAAAAAAGGCTTACCATAGCTAATATAAGCATCTGAATCCATCGTATCGATCGTAAACCCTTGTTGTAGATAGGTTTTGTCATAATCGACTGGCGCTTCTTTTAACACTTCACCTTGGGTCGTTAACCAACGTTTTGCTTGATTCGGCGCGATCGTTAGTGTAAGTCCTTGATTCTTCTTTGTATAAGTAGTTAATTCGGCTAAAAAAGTTGCCAAGCAAGTCTGATCGTCTTCATTGACCATCAGTCCACCATTGATCAGATAGAGTTGACCAAAGCCTAGTTTCGTATGCGTCAATAAAGAAGACGCTACGATTGCACCTTGATCATCTTTTAACCCTACAAATTCACCGTACCAGCCATTTTGTTCTTGTACTTGTTTCATTTCGATTGTTTGTAAAAAATTTGCTTGCGTAAATTGCGCTTGATGCGCTTGAAATTCTTCGGGTGTTAATTTCATAAACGTATACATATAGGACAACTCCAATTTTCACTTTCTTTTCACAAATTTAGTTTATCGCTTGTTAGTGTATCACTCTTTCTTTCATTTGAAAAGTTGTGCTGTTAGAGTTTACTAAAATCTTCAAAAAAAGACTGTGACAGCGTTCTGCCACAGCCATCTTTGATTATTCCTTGGAAACTTCTTGATGCGATGAGTTTGCGGTTTGAACGGCTTCCACTAACTCACGATTTCCTTTTGTCGTAGCCATTGAGTCATTGATCAATGTGATCAAATCTAAACCGGTCGTTTCTTTGATGGTTTCAAATGTACGTGCAAGGCCGGCTTGTCCCATTTCATGCACACCATCCCCTTGACCAAAGCTGACAATCTTGTCGATATTGCTGATTGGTGCGTTTACTTCTTTGGCAATTTCTGGCAAGACTTTGATAAACTCGATCAAAATCCCTGCTTCGTTTAATTTTTGAAGTGCTAAGGCCATTTGTTCTTGTGTTTGCGCTTGCGCTTGTCCTACTTTGGTAATTTTTTGCGCTTCGGCTTCCCCGAGTTTCGTCACTTTTTCTGCTTCTGCTTGTGCGGCTAAACGCACTTTCTCGGCTTCTGCTTCGGCATGCGCAATTTCTTTGGCTTTTTCAGCTAAAGCACGTTGTTCGACAACATATTTTTCTGCTTCGGCTTGTTTACGTAGCGTGGCATTCAGTTCTTTTTCCGTCAATTCGGCCTGTTTACCTTGGATCTCAATATTTTTTTCTTGTTCAATCAAGTTGACTTTCATTTTTTCCACAACAGCGATTTGTTCCGCTTTTGCATCCGCAACTTCACGTTCTTGTTTATATTGCGCTTCTTTTAAAGCCATTTCTTTATTGGCTTCTGCAATTTCTGTGCGGCGACGGATCTCTTCTTGTTGGGCTAATTGTTC
>NZ_CAJYIS010000023.1 GCF_913775425.1 uncultured Enterococcus sp. | reverse complement strand
AATAAATATAACTCCCCGTCTTTTTCAATCGCGCTGCCAGAAAAACAACCATTTTGATCGTATGGCTCACTCGGTGCCAATGCAACAGGCAGATGTTCCCAGTTTATCAAATCATTCGATTTAGCATGCCCCCAGTGCATAGGTCCCCATACACTATCATAAGGATAGTATTGATAAAAAAGATGGTAACTTTCATTGTAATATATAAAACCATTTGGGTCATTAATCCATCCAACTTGTGCCATTAAATGATAGTGATTTCGATAAGTACTATCTACTTTGTCTAATTTTTCTTGTATAAACGCATTTGCTTTTTTTATTTGTTGTTCCATCAATATTTCCTCCAAATTATAATAAATTTATTTAATACCTGTTCCTGATCCACCCAAGCCTTGGAGAATATATTTTTGAGCCACAATATAAACTATGATTAACGGAATTGTAGAAAGAGTCAGCACAGCCATAACTTGATTAATCAGAACAGGTTGTGTTGTATTGATTGTCGTAATTGCAACTTGAATAGAAAACTTACTACGATCAGTTAATACCATTAAAGGCCAAATGTAATCATTCCAACTACCTATAAATGACAATACGCCTACAGTAGCGATAGCAGGTTTAGACATTGGTAACATAATTTTGAAAAAAATCGTTAGTATATTTGCACCGTCTAACTTAGCTGATTCAATTATTTCATCTGGAATTGCAATAAAAAAATTGCGGAATAAATAGATATTAAACACGCTGGCCATAGCCGGCAAAATTACAGCAATTCTATGATTAACCAACCCTAAATTATTTATAATAGTAAATTGGGGAATCAAAACAGTTTCCATAGGAATGATTAGTAATGCTAATAAAAAACCAAAAATAATTTTTTTCCCCTTAAAATTAACTTTGGCAAATGCAAAACCTGCCAAAGAATTTACTATAATTGAGCCTGTTGCAAATGTCAGACCGTAAAATATGCTATTTAACATATAAGTCGCAACGCTAAAACGTTCAACAACTTCTTGGTATGTTTTGAACCAATTAACTGGATTAAAGCTGGGTAAAAATGCTTTGAAACTGGTTAAATTGTTATATACGTCAGATTCTGGTTTCATTGAAGAAACTACCATCCATAACATTGGAAAGATAAATAACGCAGCTAATAAAAATAGTAGAATATATTCAATAAACATCAATATATTTGATTTTTTCATTATTATTTATCCTCCTTAACCAATTTTCTTTGGGCAATCGTAATCAAGCCTATCATTGTGGTAAAAATTAAAGCTATTGAGCTTGAATAGCCCACCATGCGGTCGGTAAATCCTGTTTGATATATATAATAAACCATCGTCATTGTTGAGTTCATAGGCCCACCTTGTGTCATAACCATTGGTTGGACTAGTAATTTAAATGCTGATATCAAAGTAGTCAAAAGAACAAAAATCGCTGTTGGTTTTAATAGTGGCATTGTAATATAACGGAATTGTTGAAACTTGGAAAAACCATCGATTTCTGCAGCTTCATAAACATCTTGAGGAATATTTTGCATCCCTCCTAGAAGGAGTAACATCTGGTATCCCGCTCCTTGCCATGCTGAAACAAACACGATAGTATACATAGCCTGTTTAGGACTAGTAAGAAATGGTTGAGAAGAAATTCCTATTCTGTTGAATAACATATTAATTAGACCTTCATTAGGATTTAATAAATATAACCATAAAATTGAAATAACTACTAAGGACATAACTACTGGTGCAAAAAAAGCTATTTTAAAAAATAAATTTCCTTTTCTTTTTTTGTTAATAATTAAAGCCATTCCTAGCGCTGCTCCTAATTGTAATGGAATAATACAAATTACAAATTTAGAAGTATTCCATATACTCTTTATAAAAATAGGATCAGAAAACAAACGTTTAAAGTTCTCGAAACCGATAAATTGTCTTTGGTCGGGTGTCAACAAATAATAATCTGTAAAAGAATAATAAATCACCATTCCTACAGGTATAATCAAAAATGTACCTAATAAAATTAAAGCAGGTGCTAGAAAACTATATCCAATAATATTTTCTTTGAATGTAGCTTTTCTTTCCATAATGTTTCCCCCTATCAAAAAGGGTACTATAGGCTTAGCACCCTTTTTAGTGTTTTTATTTTTTCAGTGAACTATCAATAGCTTGTTGCATTTCTTTAGCCCGTGCATCCGCTACCTTAGAAATATCTGGATTTTCTTTGTAATAACTGATATCCTGAATAGCTTGTTGAAAAGATCTAGAAACTTGTGGGTATGCGACGACTACTGGACGAGCATGACCAGATTTTTGATTTTGTTCCATTAAAAATTTCATTGGTTCTGAAACTTCATCTTTTATGAGTTCAATCGTAGACTTTCTAATAGGAAGAACACTATTTCCTAGACTCATAATTTTACTAGATTCCGTACTAGTAGCAAATTTAATAAACTCTGCAGAAGCATCTTTTTTCTCTGTTTTTTCTGTCATTGCTAATTGCCAACTTCCTGTTGGTGAGACAAGTTTTTTAGTTTTATCTGAAACAGGATATGGTAAAATTCCATAATTAATGTCTTTGTAATTATTATCTAAATCAGAAATTACCCAAGATCCACTTAGTAACATAGGATATTTTCCAGTTTCAAACCCTTTTTCTATTGGACTGATAGTTGTATAACCATTTTTTACCACATCTTGTATAAACTTAAGAGCTTCTTCCGAGTTATCACTATTGAAATGTCCTTCCGCTTTAGTTCCTTCTTTATTTACAACATCTCCATCGTTTGACCAAATAAATGGCGTGTAGGCATATGTCAACATTTCATCTTTAGAAGCCAACTGCATATCAATCGCAGGTGTTTTAAATTTATCTACTAATTTTTTACTAATATTTTCAAATTCTGACCAAGTCCAAGGGTTATCCAAAGTAGGTAAGTCTTCATCATTGATTCCTGCTTCCTTAAACATATCTTTGTTATAATAAACTCCTACATTTGATTCTGAAAAACCAAAAGCATACATTTTACCATCATAAGTTCCTTGCTGGATGATACTGTCTAAAACGTCATCCATATCTGCATCTTTTAAATAATCATCTAATGGAGCAATTACTTTTGAATGTGCATATGCTGCTGTATTTGGACCGTCCAAAGTTATAACATCTGGTAAACTGTTAGTAGTAATAGCCGCGTTTACTTTGTCTTCGTAACCTCCACCACTTCCACTTCGAGGAATATATTCTGTGGATGCTTTATATTTACCATCATATTCTTTATTAAAATTATCCACAATCTCTTGCCAAGCTTTTCCTTCAGGAGTTTCATCAGAAAATTGTACCCATACCTTAATTTCATTATCTGCGCCGCTACTATCATCACCACTCGAACCGCATGCTGTTAACCCACCTAAAGTTAATGCTAATAATGCTCCAAATCCAAAAATTTTCTTATACATAATTTCTCCTCCTTTTTCGGAAACGTTTCCAAAAAAATATAAATAAAAAATGGAAACGTTTCAATTTCAAATTTATATTATCATTGTTAGCGTTTTCAGTCAATAGCAAAATAAAAAAAGTTAGACTTTCATCTAACTTTTCGTAGACCATCCAGCATGGTAAGAAACTGGTAGTGTTATTCGTTGTGGTTCATTATCAGAATAAACGATTCCCATTATCAATTTTACTGCTTCCTTGGCCATTTCACTAATAGGTTGAACGATTGTAGAAACTAAATATTCTTTGTCTTCAGCTATTTTTATTCCATCAAAACCAATAACTTGTATATCTTCTGGAATTTTTTTTCCTAGTTTGATTAAACATTTAATGACATCCAACGCCATGAAATCATTGACTGTAAAAATACCGTCAATACTTGGATTTTTCGAAATAAACTCTTCAACATGGTCTTCTAAGTTTATTATAGGTTCCGGCATGTCTAGAACAGATAATTTTATGTCTTGCATTTTTATATATTCATAAAAACCTAACTTTCTTTTATTTGTTTCGTTAGGATAAGGTGAAGTTCCTCCAATATATGCTAAGTGTTTTGATCCTTTCAAAATAAGTTGTTTGGCTGCTATTTTCCCACCCTCGTAATTATCTGCTGTTACATATGAGATCGCTTCCGAGAAATGTCTGTCTATACTAACGAAAGGCAGATTAGATGAAACATATTTATCAATATCCGAATACGTAATACCTATTATTCCATCTACCTTAGATTGTCTTACCATCTGCAAGTACTCTTTTTCTTTATCATTGCTTCCATCTGCATTACAAAGAAATAGCTTATAATTATTTTTTGATAGTTCTTCCTCAACATAATAAGCAAATTCTGAAAAAAATGGATGCCATATCGTAGGAATTATTAATGCTATTGTATTTGATTTATTCGTCTTCAAACCTCTGGCATAATGATCTGGTACATAACCTAATTCATCGATTGCATTCATCACTTTCTTATACGTGCCATCTTTAACTTTGACATTATTTATTACTCTGGAAACTGTCCCCACCCCTACTCCAGCTAAAGCAGCGACATCTTTCATAGTTGCCTTCATAGTCAATACCCCTTTTGTCATCTTAAAAGTTAAAGATACACGATAAAATGATAAAAAACAAAAATTTTACAATTTCATTATTTTCTCCTAATTACCTTCACTACATCATACCAACAAACACTGATCATCCCAATCAAGATACACCAGCACAACTGTGGTAAGGAAAGTGCGGCTAAATCGAAGAATTGATTGAAAGGTGAGTAGATCAATGCCAGTAATACCACGATCGTACCACCTAAGATCGTCCAAATAACTTTATCACGAATCAATGTCCAAAATGTTTGAACTGCTAAACGTGTCCGTGAGCTATTGACCTGAACTAAAAATAAATTCGCAATGATCAAAACGACTAATCCCATTGTTCGAGCGATCTCATCATTTGATTGATCTTGTTTAAGCGTGAAGTAAAACATCCCAAATGAAGCTAGAAAGATCACAATACCTTGTATCAAACTTTTGATTACCAACCCTTTTGATAGCAAACTAGCTTTAGCATCACGTGGCGGTCGCGACATAATATCGGGTTCAGCTACTTGCCGTTCTAAGACGACTGAACATGTAGGATCGATGACTAATTCTAATAATACGACATGAATCGGTAGTAAAAATAGTGCAGCTTGCGTCAACCCAATCAATGGACCTACTAGAGCAGCGAGTGCGATCGGGATGTGAATCACAAAAATATAGCCGACAGCCTTGACTAAGTTATCGTAGATACGACGCCCATCTTTGATCGTATTGACAATCGTTGAAAAATTATCGTCCATCAAAATCAAATCTGCAGCTTCTCTTGAAACTTCTGAACCGCGCTGTCCCATCGCAATCCCAACATCTGCATATTTCAGTGCTGGAGCATCATTTACACCATCACCCGTCATCGCCACAACTTCCCCATTCGCCTTGAATGCTTGAATAATCTTCATCTTATGTTCTGGTGTTACACGAGAGAAAATCGCTGTATCTTTTACTCGCTGTTCGAGTTCACTTTGGGTCAACTGGTCGATTTCTTGCCCAGTTAGATAATGTGTCGCGTTGTCGATGTCGACTTGTTGCGCAATCGCTTGAGCAGTGACACCATTATCTCCTGTGATCATCACGACCTTGATTCCAGCTTTTTGACAGCGTACGATATCTTCTTTGACTCCTGCTCGTGGAGGATCTACTAACCCTACTAAACCTAAAAACGTCAGCTGACATTCAGTAAGCGTCTTTGGAATCGTTTCTTTAGTTACGTTTTGTTCACCAACTGCAATCACACGCAGACCTTGTTTGGCAAATAGATCGATTTGGTTTCGAATTGCAGTTTTCTCACGATCACTTCCTTGACTGATTGCTAAGATACTTTCTGGAGAGCCTTTTGCTGCAACAAGCACGCCATCTGATTTTTGCCAAACATGCCCCATCATTTTGAGTTCATCAGTGAAGGAATACTCATCTAGTAACTCGCCATCAAATAACTTTTCTTTTGTAAATCCTAGTGTTTCATCATATGCCAACATCGCGATCTCCATTGGATCATATGGATCGCTCTCACTAGCCAAGCCCATTACTTCTGCCAAACGCTCGGTCGAATCGACTGCCCATAAAGACGATACTGTCATTTTGTTTTCAGTGATCGTTCCTGTTTTATCCACCGCTAATACAGAAAGTGCCCCCATCGTCTCGATCGCAGGTAATTTACGGATCAAAGAATGTTTCTTAGCCAAGCGCCAGGCACCCATTGATAAAAAGACCGTCAATACAACTGGAAATTCTTCCGGGATCATTGCCATGGCTAGTGTGATTCCTGATAGAACACTTTCAACGATGCGATCGTGCAAAGCTAAATCTGAAGTATTCAAAAATGTGATTCCGGCAACTAAAGTCAATAAGATAACTGCTACAATAGCGCAAATCTTCACCAAACGATTGATCTGTCTTTCTAAAGGAGAAGGTTGTGCTTTTGCTTCAACTAAATGTTTGCCAATTTTTCCGTATTCTGTGCTAGAACCCGTTTTTTCAACCAGAATCGTTGCACTTCCTGTCGTCACCAAAGTACCTGTATAGACAAAATCTGTCCGCCAATAATCAGTAGTCTCTAAGTATTGTGTCGGTTGTTTCCAAACTGCTTCAGCTTCTCCTGTAAGAGAAGACTCGTCGACACGTAAATCATTGGCTTTTAGGACTACTCCATCTGCTGGTATTTTAACGCCTTCTTCAATAAACATAATATCTCCAGGAACTAGCTCACGACTGAAGATTTCAATAATCTGATTATCACGTTTGACTCGAATTTTAGGTGCAGACAAGTCTTTTAACGCATGTAGTGTTTGATCGGTTTTCCATTCCTGATAAATCTCGATAGTAATGATCACAATAACAAATACGAGCATGATTGCTCCATCTTGTGGTTCTCCCAAAAAAAAGTAAATCAAAGCAGCAACCATTAACAAAACAAACATCGGTTCCATTAAGATATGTAGTATTTTAGAATGAAAAGGTTCTTTTTTTTGTTGTGCCAACTCATTAAATCCAAATTCTATTTGATATTTTTTCACTTCTTCACTCGTTAATCCCATCGCTTTTTGCTCCATCTTCTCCACTCCTTTTTGCTCGTCTTAAAAGCATAACGTGTCTAGAGTGCTTTTACTAGTTACCATACTTTATTTTCATTAAAATTTTATCATTAAGTTAACACTTAAATCACATAAAAAGGTTACTTGATTTCTATTTTTGGGTACACCTAAAAAAAGAGCTGTAACACAAGCTACAGCCTCAAATTAAAAACCAAAATATGGATATAAAAATAAGAAAATACAGTATATTGAGTAGAGAAAACCAAAGTAAAAAGGCACCTTTTATTTGTGGCACGTAAGTCGTTAATACGCGATACCCAATCAAATTAGCTAAAGAAGCTAGTAAGGTACCCATTCCCCCAATATTCGTTCCGATAACTAGACTATGCGCTTGCGTTGTAAAAGGCGCTAGTAAAAAGGCCGCAGGGACATTACTTATAACCTGGCTAATCAAAGCTGAACTCAACAATGCCGCTTTTGGACTGTGGACCGTCTGCGCTACCCATTGAGCAATTTGAGGTAATGCTTTGATATTGCCTACGATAATAAAAAAACAAGCGAAAGTCAGCAACAATCGATAGTCGATTTTAAGATAACTTTTTGGAAAACGCCATAACATCAATGCTAATACGATACACACGATCCACCACTGTGACAATATATCCACAACATATAGCAACATTAAAAAAAAGCAAATGAAGGCAGTGATCGTCCCTTGACGTTTCGCTACTGGTTTGACTGTATTCTCTGCAATCGCTTCTTTAGGTATCCTAAATAACCCTACACTTAAAATCAAGATCGACAAAAAGGCAAATGGGATCATCCAAGAAAAAAAGGTCGGCAACGATAAATGATAATATGAAAACAAAAAAATATTTTGTGGATTTCCTGATGGGAATATGCTACTTCCTAAGTTCGCTGCGACAATGATCCAAATACTGCCTAATACCAATTCCTTTTTTTGTAATCGTTCTTCACAAATCAAATAAAACATTGGCAATAATGTTAAAATCGCAACGTCATTTGTCAGAAACATCGAAGCGATAAAAGACAAGCTGATAAAGTAGAGGAACAGCTGACGTTTCGTATTGGCTAAGCGCAACAATAAGTTAGCGATTCGTTCTAAAATGCCTAACTGATTCATTCCTTCGACTACGATCATTAAACCAAATAGTGACAACAAGACTTTACTGTCAATAAAGGCAACATCAAAACGGCCAAATCCAACACTAATCAACGCTAAAATTAACGCAATAAAAAATAACCGATCTTGTGTCAACCAACGAATTTTTGATTTTATCATATATTCTCCTCGATTTCTGTGTAGTTTCTAATAGTTCTCTTTCACTAGATACTAGGTCTTTTTACGTTGGCTATGGTAACATAGGAAGTGAGTGAAAAACAGCTCATTTTTTCTGTAAAAAAACAAAGTATTCTCGCAATACCAAAGATTGATTTACTGATGAAGGAGTCCGATATGTTATCAAAATACAAATTTACCCCTTACTTGATTTTGTTAGGGTGTGCCGTGTTGCTTTCGCTACCGCAACTACTATCAAATAATGTGATGTTAGGTGCTGATTATATCTTTCATTATAATCGTTTTTACGAAACCGCGATGCAATTAAAGACCGGAAATTTCAATTATTTTTTATCCATTTTTAGTTTCCAAACAACTGCTCGTATGATCAATGCATTATACGGCCCGGTAATGGCCTACTTACAAGGTCTATTATTATTGATTGCTGGTACTTGGTTTCGCTATCAATTACTAACGAATTTTTTATTATTTTTCTTATCCGGTAGTTCGATGTTCTATTTACTAAAAAAAAGTCATCGTTCAACTGGCACGAGTCTCTTTTTTGCCATTAGCTATATGACAAGCTATGCGATTTTGTATGGTGTCTATCGCCAATCATTTACAAGTTGGGGAGCTGTCGTCTTTCCTTTTGCACTAGTCCCATTGATCAAAATGATCGAAGAGAAAAAAATCGAACCCTTACGTTTGGCAATCGCAATCGCTGTCGTAGCTCAAGTCCATTTTTTTACGAGTTTACTTGTTGTATTGATTTATTTCTTAGCATTTTGCTATGTTCTAACACAAAAAATCGATTGGTTTTTTATACGACAATTAGCACTGTCGATTCTGATTTTCTTGTGCCTGACCGCAAATATTTGGGTCGTCTTTTTGAGTGTCTATCCCCATGATGCGATTCAAGCGCCTTTCGTCAATGCAGATATGTCTTCATATACGATTGATCAATCTAGTCATATCTGGTTAGATTATCCAATGTTTTTCCTAGCATTTATCGTCTTACAATGGTTATTGTATTTAAGACAAATCAAATCTTTACCAAAAATCACACACGTTTTAGTTTGGATGAGTGCATTCTTTCTTTTCCTATCGACGTCGATTTTACCTTGGAGTTATTTTGTTGAACAAAAGATCCCATTTGTGACTTTAATTCAGTTTCCATTTCGTTTCTTTGTTCCGTTTATCGTACTCCTCTTTTTATCTCTTGCTTACTTGCTTGATCGCACAAAAATCCACACGTTGTGGTCTTGGAAAATTTTAGGTGTCTTGCTTTGCCTGATCAGTTTAACAAACGCGATTCAAGGAACCATGAAACAACTGGATAAATGGGATCAGTTAACGACCAAAGATATTTTAAGTAAACATACATTTGTAACTACACAAGATATCAATGAGATCAAAGAAAGTTTTTACACACGAGATCTAAATCAAATGTTAGGCTTCATCATCAAGTCAACACCAGATTATTTGCCAACTGAAAAAGAAAATATCGGAAATCGCTATAACGAATATGAAAAGCATATTTTATTCAATCCATTTACTTTCTCAAGTGTTGCGCAAAAAAACGGGGAATTGATCGTAACGTGGCAAGCAAAACAAGAAGCACTCGTTACCTTACCTTTAATTAATTACGCGCATACGACATTACAATTAAATGGTCACACCGTGGAAAGTGACATCGACCATGAAGCGATTTTACATTTAGTAACCGTAACACAACAAACCGGTACGAATACCTTGATCGTAGGTTACCATTATGCACTATATGTGTTGGTCGGATTATGGTTAACATTTTTTAGCTGGTTAGCTTTATTGATCTTAGGAATAGGAAAACTTAAAAAAAGAATCTAAAAAAAATGGTGATCCAGAAGTTCTGGGTCACCATTTTTTGGGTTGTTTCAATGCACGCAAACTATTGACTAATACAAGTAAGGTACTCCCTTCATGCATGATTACACTTGATGTGATGTTTGAAATTTCTAAAAGATTTAAAAGAAGTAAAAGTACCACGATCGCCATCGAAAACCAAATATTTTGCCAACTGATTCGATCGACTTTTCGAGCAATTTGATGTGCTAAACCAATTTTTTCAAGCTGATTGTCCATAATGACCATATCTGCTACTTCGATCGCCACATCTGTCCCTTCTCCCATCGCAATCCCCACGTCTGCTGTCACTAAAGCTGGTGCATCGTTGATTCCGTCTCCTACCATTGCCACACGACCAAAAGATTGTTTTAAGTTTGAAACGACGTCAGCTTTTTGTGCTGGCAATACTTCACTTTGAACGTCATCAATCCCTAATCTTTGACTGATTGCAACAGCTGTAAGTTGAGCGTCACCAGTAATCATTTGTAAATGGATATGTTGATCTTTGAAATAACGGAGGACTTCTTTCGTTTGAGGATTCAATTCATCTTCAAAGGCGATGCTTCCGATCACTTCTTTATTTTTCACCAAGTAGACGACAGTTTTTCCAGCTGCTCGCCAAGCATTCGTTTGTTCATGAAACGGTGTTGCTACAAAGAGACTAGGCTTGCCGATTTGATAACTCGTATTCCCAATCGTAGCGTGTACGCCTTGACCGACCTGTTGTGTCACCTGCACTTCTTTGCGTGCTGATTTAGGAATAGAGTTCTTGAAATGATGTACAAATGCGCGTGCTAGCGGATGCGTCGTTTGTCGTTCCATCTCGTAAAATATTGCTAGATCGTCCATTGAAACAGCTGCTAACTCAACATCGCTTACTCGTAATGTACCACTAGTCAACGTGCCAGTCTTATCAAATCCAATCGCCTTGATTTCTGCAAAGTCTGCTAGTCGATCTCCACCTTTGATCAATACACCTTTTTTAGCTAGAGCTGAGATCCCAGCAAGTGTAGCTGGAATAACACTAACTGCTAAAGCACATGGAGAAGAGCCAATCAAAAAGACAATCGTCCGATATAAACTCTCACGAACTGTCCAATCTAAACCAAATACTCCTACTAAAAAGAAAACGGGCAAGAGCGCTAAAATCAAATTGACATATTTTGGTTCGATTTGTTTAATCCGACTCGCTTTTTTCGACAAGGAGGTTTGGGAGTTCTCTACTACTTGTAGAATTTTTGCAAATACCGTTTCAGAATAAATTTTTGTGACCTCAATCACTAGCGTATTGCCTTGGTTCAACGTACTGCCGAATACTTCATCGCCAGGAAATTTATCTTTTGGTAAACTTTCTCCATTAATATTGGCTTCTTGGACGCTACTTTCTCCTCTTACGATCAGCCCGTCTGTAGGGATTTGTTCTCCTGAAAATACTTCTATTTGCTCACCGACACTTAATAAATCAACATCGACTAAAGTTCCAGTAGCGAAAATCCGCGCTTTTTGAGGCTTTAGTGTCAATAAATGCGTCAACTCTTTTTGACTTTTTGCTTCTGTGTATTCTTCTAGAAAATGTGCTCCAGCAAAAATCAAGATCAATAAAGCTGCTTCTTCAAACTGACCAATCAGAATCGAGCCTAATGCAGCTAATGCCATTAACAAATGGATATTTGGAACCAACTGTTTCTCATGAAGCGAATGATACACGGTTTCTAGAATCCCTTCAAAAATGACATGATATCCTGATAAAAAGACACTAGTTAAAAAAAAGAACCAAGTCGCTTGAGTGAAGATCAATTGGCTTATCAGACCTAAGCCAAAACTGATCAGACCAATCAAATAAAGAAGTGTCGCTCGTTGTTCATTGTGCTCATGTGTGTGCTCGTGCATGATTACTCCTCCAAACTTGAATTATTTTTCATATGTTTTTATATTCATATTATAAAACGATTACGACACGTTGTAAAGTCAAATCGTGAACTACTCGTTGCTAAAGCAACAGAGCTTCTGGGAACAGAGAATACTTGATGTTTAACTTTCTAAACAACAGCGGTGTCTCCTATTAACCATGGCGTACTACATTGTTGATTGCAGACTGTCCCATACCATTACCTTTAACGTTAGGCAAACGCTTTGTTTAAGATGTTGATACTTGCATTGATGTCTCTATCATGATGTGTTTCACAATAAGGGCAAGTAAATTCACGAATACGAAGTGGTTTTTGTCCAGTGTTCTCACCACACGAGGAACAAATTTGGCTCGTATAATGAGGGGAAACAATAATCAATTCTCTACCATACCAGTCACATTTGTATTGCAACATGGACTTGATTTTCGCCCAAGATGCATCAGCTATGGAGCGTGACAAACGATGATTTTTCATCATATTGGATGCTTTTAAATCTTCAATCACGATGGTGTCAAATTGTTTTACTAAACCAGTTGTATATTTTTGAAGATAGTCTTCTCGTTGGTTCATGATTTTTCGATTAATCTTCGCCACCATGATACGAGCTTTTTCTAAGTTTTTAAACGAAGA
>NZ_CAJYIS010000022.1 GCF_913775425.1 uncultured Enterococcus sp. | reverse complement strand
CCTTTGCACCGGTAATTCAAGAAGTCTATCTGAAATATATGTTTACTTAGTAAAATGTGATTTATGTTCTTTTGATATTCCTTGGTATCATTACGATCTAAGTCTTGATATCTACTTTTTTAAACGATTTATCAGTACACTCTTCCCAATATTCGAAATGTTTTTTATCTATTCAATAATCAGATCCCCCAACTTCTGTAAACATCATCCCCTATTCTTTCTTCCCATACTAATGTCTAACTTTCCATAAGTAACTTCTCTTTTGTTCCTTACTTTATCGTTTACACATCTGGGAACTCATTTTTGACTAGTTCACCACAAACGGACTCTCATATTTCTCTTAATTTCATCTATCAGATAGACAGTAAAACACTCTAGTTAAAACGCTTTACATTATATAGGAAGCGTTTTGATTTTTATGTAAATTTATGCAGATTAGAATAATATGAAATTTCGCCCAAAACCCTTTCATAAAGAAAGGGTTTTTTTGATTGTTTATTACTGTTTTTGACTGTTTTTGATTGATTAATACGAAATTCTATGCTAATATACTGCGTGATGGGGTGATTGTAAATGCTTACAGAACTACGGCGACAACGAATCCTTTCTTTATTAAAAGAATATGAGATGGTGACGCTTACTGAATTGACTGATTCATTGAACGTTTCCGAGTCTACGATTCGACGAGATTTACAGTTTATGGAAGACCACGGTCTACTATTGCGTGTCCACGGAGGCGCAAAAAAAGTCAACACTTTGAACGTTGAAGCAAATATGAATGAAAAAAGCCAAGTCAATGTCGAAGGCAAGATTGCTATCGCCAAATATGCGGCTTCACTCATTCAGCCAAATGAAATTATTTATTTAGATGCTGGAACAACTACTTTCCAGATGATTCCCTTTTTACCAACTGACGTCCAACTAAAAGTCGTGACGAATTCGGTAAAACACGCAGCCCAGCTGAGTGACTATCAAATCGAAACAATCATTTTAGGTGGCAATGTCAAACTTTCTACACAAGCCTCTACCGGTGTCACGACAAGTGAACAACTGCAACAATATCGTTTTGACCAAGCGTTTATTGGAATCAACGGGATTGATCTACATGCAGGATTTACGACACCAGACATCGAAGAAGCTCATCTCAAACGAATTGGTCTAAAAAACAGCGCACGACCGTTTATTCTAGCGGACGCGACAAAATTTCAAACGATCAATTTTGTTCAAGTTGCACCCGTACATGCTGCTGAAATTATTACTGATCACTGTCCTTCTGATATTCGTAAACGATTATCCCTACATACAACTATAAAGGAGGTCATAATATGATTTATACAATGACATTAAACCCTTCCATCGATTACATCGTGCATGTCGATCAATTGGAAATGGGCGCGGTAAACCGTATGGCAACTGATTTTAAACTCCCTGGTGGAAAAGGAATCAATGTCTCACGTATTTTAAAACGCGTCGGTACTGATTCTGTTGCGTTAGGCTTTCTTGGTGGATTCACTGGTACATTTATCAGTGACTGGTTAACACAAGAAGGAATCAATTGCGCATTTACAAGCGTTCAAGACGATACGCGTATCAATATCAAATTAAAAGCTGGTGAAGAAACTGAAATCAATGGGGTCGGCCCCGTGTTATCAGATGATGAGATCACAGCTTTAAAAGACGCATTATCTCAAGTAACCGCTGGTGATATCGTAGTCTTAGCTGGTAGTACACCAAAAAGCTTACGTGCCAACTTTTACCAAGAACTGATCACATTGATCAAAGAAAAAGGTGCTGAATTTGTCATCGACACAACTGGTGAAGATCTATTGAACTCACTTTCTTCTCAACCCTTATTGGTAAAACCAAATAATCATGAATTAGCTGAAATGTACCACACGAAATTTGAAAAAATGGAAGATATCTTTCCTTATGCTGAAAAATTACGTGAAACTGGAGCTAAAAATGTCTTGATCTCAATGGCTGGCGATGGTGCTTTACTATTTTGTGATCAAGGGATCTACCAATCAAACGTCTTAAAACGTCCTTTGAAAAACTCAGTTGGGGCTGGTGATTCAATGATCGCAGGTTTCATTGGGGCATTTGCTAAAGATCAAGATCCTATCGAAGCTTTCAAATGGGGCGTGGCTTGTGGAAGTGCAACAGCATTTTCAGATGATCTTGCTACCGCAGATTTTATTCACGAATTGTTACCTGAAGTTGTCATTACCAAACTATCTTAATATACAGGGGGAAATAAAATGAAAATCAACGATCTTTTAGTAAAAGATGCTATGATCATGGATTTGAAAGCGACTGACAAGCGCGGTGCTATCGATGAAATGGTCCAAAAATTATACGACACTGGCCGTATCAGTGACGTTGAAACCTTTAAAGAAGGGATTTTAGCACGTGAAACCCAAACATCAACTGGTTTAGGCGACGGAATCGCTATGCCTCACTCAAAAAATGCAGCTGTAAAAGAAGCAACTGTATTGTTTGCGAAATCAAATGCTGGTGTAGACTATGAAGCATTAGACGGTCAACCGACTTTCTTATTCTTTATGATCGCTGCTCCAGACGGTGCCAATGATACTCATTTACAAGCATTAGCGGCCTTATCTCGCCAATTGATCAACCCAGAATTTGTGGAAAGCTTAAAAGGTGTTCAAACACCTGATCAAGTCCAAGCGATTTTTGCAGCGGCTGAAGCAGAAGAAGCAAAAGAAAAAGAAGCTGAAGCAAAAGCTGAGGCTCAAGCACAAGCTGCTCCTACAGCGAGTGATCGTCCTTATGTGATCGCTGTTACCGCTTGTCCAACTGGAATCGCCCACACCTATATGGCTGAAGATTCATTAAAGAAAAAAGCCAAAGAAATGGGTATCGATATCAAAGTTGAAACAAATGGTTCAGATGGAATCAAACATCGTCTAACGGCTGAAGATATCGAACGCGCCACTGCCGTTATCGTTGCAGCCGATAAAAAAGTCGAAATGGACCGTTTTGATGGTAAAAAATTATTGAATCGTCCAGTTGGTGATGGAATCCGTAAGACAGAAGAATTATTGACATTAGCTGTTGAAGGAAAAGCACCTGTTTATCATGCTGAAAATAACAGCAGCAGTTCAGAAGAAGAAACGTCTAAAGGTTCTGTCGGTCAAGAGATCTACAAAAACTTGATGAATGGTGTATCCCACATGTTACCATTCGTTATCGCTGGTGGGATCATGATCGCCCTATCGTTTATGATCGACCAATTTATGGGTGTACCTCAAGATCAATTAAGTAAATTAGGCTCATACCATCCAATGGCCGCAAACTTCAACCAAATCGGTAGTGCAGCTTTTGCCTTTATGTTACCTGTGTTTGCTGGATATATCGCAGCAAGTATTGCCGATCGTCCTGGTTTGATCGTCGGATTTGCAGCTGGTGCGTTAGCAAGTAGTGGGTATGCCTTTAACAACTTTGGTGGTGAACCGAAGAGTGCTGGTTTCCTAGGTGCGTTGATCGGCGGTTTCTTAGCAGGTTACGTAATCTTATTCTTGAAAAAAATCTTCAGTGGTCTACCAAAATCACTTGGTGGAATTAAAACAATCTTGTTCTATCCTTTCTTTGGATTATTGATTACTGGATTCTTAATGACTTTCATCAATATCCCAGTAAGTGCGATCAACACAGCGTTAAACAACTTCTTATCATCATTAAGTGGTGCGAACGCAGTATTACTTGGAATTTTAGTTGCAGGTATGATGGCTGTCGATTTAGGTGGACCTATCAATAAAGCCGCTTATGTGTTTGCGACATTAAGTTTAGCAGAATCTGTTACTTCTGGTGGTTCAGTCGTTATGGCTGCTGTTATGGCCGGTGGTATGGTTCCTCCATTAGCAATTTTTGTAGCCACTACTTTATTCAAGAAAAAATTTGACCAAAGTCAAGTTGATGCTGGTTTGACTAATATCGTAATGGGACTTTCATTTGTAACTGAAGGTGCGATTCCATTTGCTGCAGCCGATCCATTACGTGCGATCCCAAGTTTCGTAATCGGTTCTGCTTTAACTGGTGGTCTAGTTGGTGCTTTAGATATTAAATCTCTAGCTCCGCATGGTGGAATCTTCGTTATTCCATTGGTAAGCAACCCATTAATGTACTTGTTATTCATCTTTATCGGAGCAATCGTTTCTGGTGTGATCTTCGGATTATTAAAAAAACCAGTTGCTAAATAAAGTCTAAAAAAGCTAGCCGAGTCATTCGGCTAGCTTTTTATTTTTTTTACTTCATGGTACACTACAAGTAATTGAAATGGAGGAATTCAACATGGGATTAAAATTTCAACGTGATGACGCCTTAGATAAACGTCTAGAAGATTTTGCATTTTTACCTCCTGAAGAAGAAAAAGAAGCTGTCGATATCAGCCGTTTTTTACTTCCAGAAGATGACGAGGAAAAGAAACAAAAAGAGGAGCACTCAAATTAGAGCGCTCCTTTTTTTATGGTCGAACCATCGCAGCTTCAATTGCAGCCCAGGCTTCTTCTTTTCCTTGTTTCGTCACCGAAGAAAATAAGATGAATTCATCTTGTTCATCAAAATCTAAGGCTTTTTTGATCACACTAATATGTTTATTCCATTTACTACGTGGAATCTTGTCGGCTTTTGTAGCGACTACGATTACTGGAATATCATAGTATTTCAAAAATTGATACATCTGAACATCTTCTACTGAAGGTGCATGACGTAGATCAACTAATGAAATCACGGATTTCAATTGTTCGCGCTCAGCTAAATACGTCTCGATCATTTTGCCCCATTTTGCTCGCTCTGTTTTTGATACTTTTGCATAGCCATATCCTGGGACGTCTACAAAATGTAGCGCATTTTCAATCAAGAAAAAATTTAATGTTTGCGTTTTTCCGGGTTTTGATGATGTTCGAGCTAGGTTACGACGATCGACTAATGTGTTGATAAAAGATGATTTCCCAACATTAGATCGTCCTGCTAAAGCAATCTCTGGTAGATCCGTCTCCGGATATTGGGCAGGCGATACGGCACTAATCACGATATCGGCATTGTGTACTTTCATAGTATTCCTCCTAAAAAAGGGGAAATCCAAATGCGATTTCCCCCACTTTTTCTATCCAGCTTTTTCTTCTGTATAAATAATTACTGGTTTTTCTTCTTCAAGTGCTGCGGCTTTTGTGATGATTACTTTGGCAATCGCTTCATCTGAAGGTACGTCAAACATGATGTCCATCATGATTTCTTCGATAATCGAACGTAATCCGCGCGCTCCTGTGTTGCGTTCGATCGCTTTTTGCGCGATTGCGCGTAATGCGTCGTCTTCAAACACTAGCTCTGTATCATCTAAAGCTAATAATTTCGTATATTGTTTGACCAAAGCATTCTTAGGTTCCGTTAAGATATGCACTAAATCATCAACGGTCAATTTGTCTAATGCAGCCATTACCGGTAAACGTCCGATGAACTCAGGAATCAAACCAAATTTCAATAAATCTTCCGGGATAATGTATTTCATGACACTATCTTTGTCCGGCACTTTTTGGTTATTGCTTCCAAAACCGATCGTTTTTTCACCCATACGATTTTTGACGATTGTTTCGATCCCATCAAACGCACCACCTACAATAAATAAGATGTTGCTTGTGTCGATTTGGATCATTTCTTGATGTGGATGTTTACGACCACCTTGTGGCGGAACATTCGCTGTTGTGCCTTCTAAAATTTTCAGTAATGCTTGTTGCACACCTTCACCAGAAACGTCACGCGTGATCGATACATTCTCACTTTTACGTGCGATTTTATCGATTTCGTCAATATAGATAATTCCGCTTTGTGCATATTCAACATCAAAGTCAGCAGCTTGCAACAGTTTTAATAAGATATTTTCAACATCTTCTCCTACATATCCAGCTTCTGTCAAACTCGTTGCATCTGCGATCGCAAATGGCACATTCAAGCTTTTAGCAAGTGTTTGTGCTAAAAATGTTTTCCCAGAACCAGTTGGTCCAATCAAACAAATGTTACTTTTTTGTAGCTCAACGTCTGCTGTATCTGTTTCATTGTTGGCATTGATTCGTTTATAGTGGTTGTATACCGCTACGGCTAATGCTCGTTTGGCACGGTCTTGACCAATCACGTATTCATTTAAAGTTTTTAATAGCTCTTGTGGTTTTGGCACTTCTAGTAACTCGTGAATCGTATCTTCAGAAAATTCTTCATCGATGATCTCTTTACACAATTCAATACATTCGTCACAGATATACACGCCTGGACCGGCTACTAATTTTCTTACTTCTTCTTGGGCTTTGCCACAAAAAGAGCAACGTACTGTTTCATTTCCATTTGTATTTTCGTACAAATTCGTCACCCCTTACTGCTTTTTTACGTAAAATAGTAAAAAGCAATCTATACACTTCATTTCTCCATAATAGCATATTCTACAGGAAAGAAAAAGTCATTGCTATCTGCTTTTTAGGGAAATTAATGAAAGAATAAAGTTTGAATAGTTTTCCGTTATATTTGAATAATAAATCATCATACTTTTTGCTCATCAATTCTAGCCGGAACCGTAAAAAAACTAGCAACCCCAAATGGAGTTGCTAGTTTTTATCGATTGAATTACGCTTCAACAACAGTAGAAGTAACTAAGTCAACAGCTTTTTTCATTGTTACGTCGTGTTTTAGCATATCTTCAGTCAATACGCGTTTCACTTGTGCTTCTGGCATGTTGTATGTTTCAGAAAGCTCTTTGATTTCATTAGCGATTTCTTCTTCAGTTGCTTCTAAGCCTTCAGCTTTTGCAATCGCTTCGATCACTAAGTTCGTTTTCACGCGAGTGTCTGCTTCTGCTTCAAATTGTTGGTGCAAGTCTTGTTCTGTAGAACCAGTTAATTGGTAGTACATTTCAGGAGAGATTCCTTGACGTTGCATGTTGTTTAAGAATTCGTCCATTGCACGGTGTACTTCATCGTGAACCATTACGTGTGGTAATTCAACGATTTCAGCATTTTCCACTGCTTGGCGAATTGCCGCTTCTTCAACAGCATCTTTAGCTGCTTGCGCTTTGCTTTCAGTTAATTCTTGACGGAATTTTTCTTTTAATTCAGCTAATGAAGATACGCTATCATCAACGTCTTTTGCAAATTCGTCATCTAATTCAGGAAGTTCTTTTGCTTTTACTTCATGAACAGTTACTTTGAAGACAGCTTCTTTGCCTGCTAAGTCTTCTGCTTGGTAGTCTTCAGGGAAAGTTACTGTAACGTCTAGAGAGTCACCAGCTTTTTGGCCAACTAATTGCTCTTCGAAACCTGGAATGAATGAACCAGAACCTAATTCTAATGAATAGTTTTCACCTTTTCCACCTTCAAAAGCTTCTTCGCCAACAAAACCTTCAAAATCGATCACAACTGTATCACCTTCAACAGCAGCATCTTCTTTGATTGCTAATTCAGCTTGTTGTTCTTGAGCAGATTTCACACGTGCGTCTACGTCTTCATCTGTTACTTCAGTATCTTGTTTTTCAACAGTTAAGTTTTTGTATTCACCTAATTTTACTTCAGGTTTTACAGTTACTTCTGCTTCGATCGTCCAAGCTTCACCTTTATCCATGCTTTTCACATCGATTTTTGGTTGTGCAACTGGATCGATTCCAGCTTCTAAAACAGCTGCTTCATAAGCTGCTGGTAAAACAGCGTTCAATGCATCTTCATACAATGCTTCTTCGCCGTACATACGGTTAAATACAGTACGTGAAACTTTCCCTTTACGGAATCCAGGTACGTTTAAGTTTCCTTTCACGCGATTAAATGCAGTTGTCAATCCTTTTTGGATTTCTTCATTTGCAATTGAAAATGTCAATACACCATCATTTGTGCCTTTTTTTTCAAACTTTGCAGTCATGTAATTCCCTCCGAATATCTGTCTATTGT
>NZ_CAJYIS010000021.1 GCF_913775425.1 uncultured Enterococcus sp. | reverse complement strand
GGTTGAATGATAGTATGCCAGATGAAGAGTTAGATTACGGACAGCCAAAACCTGCTGCAACCAAACCTTCACTTGTCAAACAAAACAAGATCGAAAAAACTGAACCAGTTTCCGTACAAAGTACTGTTCCTAAAAAAGAAACTACTGAAAAAACGTCTAAAAAACGTGTGAAAATTCCTAAACCTTCTTCAATTGATTTGAACCAAACAAACGTTGCTTATGATGAAGAACCAATGACTACTCATGCACCACAAAAAGAAACGAAAAAAGTCGTGAAGATGCATGATCAACCTTCTCAAAATCGTGCGAGTAAGACACAAACCGTCGATCATAGCCGAATTGTGATTTTAGAACCTCGTGCGTATTCAGAAGCGATGACGATTGCCAAAACCATTATCGCCGGAAAACCGGTATTGGTTAATTTTCACTTAATAGAAGAGTATCAAGCACGTCGAATCGTTGATTTTCTGACAGGTACCGTGTATGCTGAGGATGGTGACATTAAACGTGTTGCTGATGAAATCTTTTTATGCACACCAAAAGGAATTGAAATCGATGGTACCGCGCAAACTTTAGCAAGCAGCCATCTATTTGAGCAATAGGCAAAGGAGGGTACGCTTATCTTGATTTTCTATCAATTATTGTCCTTGTTTAACGACATCGTGTATGTCTATACGATTTTACTTGTGATCTATGCTTTATTGTCTTGGTTTCCAGGAGGCTATCAATCAGGATTTGGTAAATTACTAAGTCGTATTTGTGAGCCATATTTAAGTCTATTTGATCATTTAAATTTACGTTTAGGACCAATCGATTTCACGATTGCCGCGGCGATCATTATTTTAAACTTGGCGAGCCAAGCATTAACAACTATTCTAGCAAACTTAATTTTTTAACCAAAAGGGGGTGAATTATCGATGAACGCAAATGTGTACCAACACTTTCGCGCCGATGAACACCCTTTTATTGATAGCGTAAATGATTGGATCGAACAAGTCCAAATCCAATATGCT
Source organism: uncultured Enterococcus sp. (assembly GCF_913775425.1). Taxonomy (GTDB): domain Bacteria; phylum Bacillota; class Bacilli; order Lactobacillales; family Enterococcaceae; genus Enterococcus_G. The sequence goes on along the minus strand of NZ_CAJYIS010000021.1, from coordinate 14,705 downwards.
CCTTATTTGACGGCATTTTTAGATCCAAGACAAGCCTATATCGTTGAAACGTTGATTCGTCAAACCTCAGATTTGGAATTTCGTTTTTATGGTGGATACGAGCAAGCAGAACGCGTGCGTTGTCTGATCTATCCGGATTACTATACGCCAAGTGCAGATGAATTCGATTTGGTGTTGTTTGAAATCAATTATCCGAAAAAATTTACGACATTGACACACGGGAAAATTTTAGGTACGTTAGTCAATGCCGGTGTCAAACGTGAATTTTTTGGTGATATTTTATCAGATGGTGAAAACTGGCAAGTATTTGTCGCAAAAGAAGTCAGCCAATATATTGAAGTTCAAGTGACAAAGATCGGACGGGTCAACGCACGTTTAGAAGAAAAAGCCTATACGGACATGGTACTACCAAAAGATAGTTGGTCAGATGAACTGGTCATCGTAAGCTCGATGCGCTTAGATACGATTATCGCATCTGTTTTTGCCATTTCGAGACAGCGTGCGAAACAACTGATTGATTCGGAAAAAGTCAAATTAAATTGGCGTGTCCTTACAAAACCAGATTTTCCGTTAGATCTATTAGATATTTTATCCATACGTGGCTATGGTCGAATCCAGATCCAACGAATCGAAGGAACGACAAAAAAAGAAAAGATACGTTTAGCATTAGGTGTATTACGTAAATAATATGAAGAGGTGTAAGACATGGCATTAACTCCATTAGATATTCAAAATAAAAATTTCCCGATCAAGATGCGCGGATATGAAAAAAACGAAGTAGACGACTTTTTAGATCTTGTTGTTCGTGATTATGAAGCAGCAGTCCAAAAAAATCGTGAATTAGAAAAAGCGTTAAAACATGCTGAAGAAAAATTAGAATACTTCAATGAATTAAAAGACGCGTTGAACCAATCGATCATCGTAGCGCAAGATACAGCAGATAAAGTGAAAACTAGTGCAAGTAAAGAATCTGAAGTATTGGTGGCTGCAGCTGAAAATCGTGCAGACGAATTGATCACAAATGCAGAAAAACGTGCGTACGAATTAACAACGACTGCTGAAGAAAAAGCGAAAGAAATTTTAGAAGCAGCAACTGAAAATGCACGTCAATTGGCAACTGAAACCAATGAATTGAAGAAAAAGACCCGCGTCTTCCACAGCAATTTATCATTGATGTTAGAAGCGCAATTAGAACAAGTAAAAAGTCCAGAGTGGGAAGAAATTTTAAAACCATTCTCAACGTATGTTCAAGACAGCGATTCATTGATCAAAGAAGTTTTATCAAAAGAACTTGACAATGAAAATGACTTTGAAGTAAACTCAGAAGAAACAGAACTTGTGGATGAAGTCGTAGTGGTTGATGCAACAGAAAAAATCATCGATGTTCCTCAAGATTAATCTTTAGAACAGAAAAATAAGCTACACTTTTAAAGCGAGCTGGAGATAGTGGAAGTCCAGTAAAACCCTGTATCTTGTTAGATCCTCTAAAGAAATACTTATCTGAACCAAAAGTAAGATAAGACGAGTGATCTCGTTATCGATCAAGAGTGCAAATAGGAAACTATTTGAAATCTGGGTGGTACCGCGTGTAAATTCGTCCCTTCTATGTTGATAGAAGGGACTTTTTTTAGGTTTACAATCAAAATTAAAGGAGTAATTTCAATGAAAATGAAAGAAACATTGCATCTTGGAAAAACAGCTTTTCCAATGCGTGGGAACTTGCCGACTCGAGAAGTAGAGTGGCAAAAAGACTGGGAAGACAAAGACATGTATCGCATGATCCAAGAAAAAAATGAAGGCAAACCGACCTTTATTTTACATGATGGCCCTCCTTACGCAAATGGGAATATCCACTTAGGTCATGCTTTAAATAAAATCAGTAAAGATATCATCGTACGTTCAAAAGCGATGTCTGGTTTTCGTGCACCGTACGTTCCAGGTTGGGATACTCATGGATTACCGATCGAACAAGTCTTAGCCAATAAAGGCATCAAGCGTAAAGAGATGTCGATGACAGAATACCGTCAAAAATGTTATGAATATGCGATGAGTCAAGTCGATAAACAACGTGAAGACTTTAAACGTTTAGGAATCGCTGGAGACTGGGAAAACCCATATATCACATTGACACCTGATTATGAAGCAGAAGAAATCCGAGTGTTTGGAAAAATGGCTGAAAATGGCTATATTTATAAAGGTCTAAAACCAATCTACTGGTCACCTTCAAGTGAGTCTTCATTAGCAGAAGCAGAGATTGAATATAAAGATGTTGAATCGCCTTCGATTTATGTTGCTTTTTCAATTGTTGATGGAAAAGATCTTTTAGGTACAGATACATCAATGGTTATTTGGACGACGACCCCATGGACGATTCCGTCAAACCTAGGGATCTCTGTTAATCCAGAGTACAAATATGTTCAAATCAAAGCGGATGGTCGTAAATTTGTTGTTGCAAAAGATTTGTTAGAGACGGTAACCAATGAGATTGGATGGCAAGAAGTCGAGGTCATCAAAGAATTTGCTGGTCAAGAATTAGAATACATGACCGCACAACATCCATTATATGATCGGACATCACTTGTGATGCTAGGAGATCACGTAACGCTTGACGCGGGTACTGGTCTGGTCCACACAGCACCAGGTCATGGTGAAGATGACTATATCGTTGGGAAAAAATATGGGTTAGATGTTTTATCTCCATTAGATAGTCGTGGTGTGTATACAGCAGAAGCACCTGGATTTGAAGGGATTTTCTATGAAAAAGCCAATCCAATGGTTATCGAACAGTTAAAAGAAAATAACTCCTTGCTAAAAGTGGATTACTTTACCCATAGCTATCCACATGATTGGCGCACGAAAAAACCAGTGATCTACCGTGCGACTGCACAATGGTTTGCTTCGATCGATAAATTCCGTCAAGATATTTTAGATGAAATCGAAAAAGTCGACTGGATCATCCCTTGGGGGAAAACACGTTTATACAATATGATCCGTGATCGTGGAGATTGGGTAATCTCACGTCAACGTGCATGGGGAGTTCCATTACCAATTTTCTATGCAGAAAATGGCGATCCGATCATCACACCAGAAACCGTTGAACATATTGCGACATTATTTGCTGAACATGGTTCAAATGTTTGGTTTGAACGCGAAGCGCGTGACTTGTTACCAGAAGGATTCACGCATCCAAGCTCACCAAACAATGTCTTTACAAAAGAAACAGATATCATGGATGTTTGGTTTGACTCTGGTTCTTCTCATGAAGCAGTCTTGCGTCAACGTAAAGACCTAAGCTTCCCAGCAGATATGTATCTAGAAGGTTCTGACCAATACCGTGGTTGGTTCAATTCAAGTATTACGACAAGTGTGGCGATCAATAAAGTCGCACCATATAAAGCTGTATTGTCACAAGGTTTTACTTTGGATCCTCAAGGACGCAAACAAAGTAAATCATTAGGAAATACGATCGAACCAAATAAAGTCATCAATCAAATGGGTGCAGATATTCTACGTTTATGGGTAGCTAGTGTCGATTCTGAATCAGATGTTCGTGTGGATATGAATACATTGACACAAGTATCAGAAGTGTACCGCAAGATCCGTAATACGATGCGTTTCTTATTAGCAAATACAGAAGACTTTACACCAGATATGGCAGTACCTTATGAGGAATTACGCTCAGTAGATAAATACCTAATGGTTCGTCTAAATCAAGTGATCAAAGAAATCCGTGAACAAGGATATGACAAATATAATTTTGTTCATATCTATCGTACATTAATGAACTTCTTAACGGTTGACTTGTCTGCATTCTACCTTGATTTTGCTAAAGATGTCGTATATATCGAAAAAGCAGATGCGCATGCTCGTCGTTGTATGCAAACCGTCTTTTACGAAGTAGCCGTTGCGTTGACAAAATTGATGACACCAATCTTACCACATACAGCGGAAGAGATCTGGTCTCATTTAAAAGAAGAAGAGGACTATGTACAATTAGCTGAATTACCAGAAGCTGTAGAATTTACGAATCAAGCAGAGCTATTAGATATCTGGACAGCTTTTATGGACTTTAGAGATAATGTGTTGAAAGCTTTGGAAGTCGCACGTAATGAGAAACTGATCGGAAAATCAATGGAAGCTAAAGTAACGATCTATCCATCTGAAGTCGTGCATACATTACTACATGCTGTAGATACAGATATTGCACAACTATTAATCATTTCGCCAGATTTCTTTGAAGTAAAACCTGCAAGTGTTTCAGCACCACAAGAAGCTCAAGTATTTGAAGATGTAGCGATCTTAGTTGAAAAAGCAGATGGTGAAGTCTGCGAACGTTGTCGTCAAGTGAAAACACATGTAGGATCAAATCCACAATTACCACACCTATGTGACCACTGTACAACGATCGTGGAAGCTGAATTTCCGGAAGCTGTCGCTGAAGGTTTCGAACAAAAATAAGAAATAACATTTGTCTTTAAAAAGAAGAATCCATTCAAGGATTCTTCTTTTTTTTATTAGGAAATACTTTAAAAGAAGTCGGTTACATAAAACGAAATAAAAAATAATCGTCAAATGAGAACGATTCTCATGGATAAACTCAAAAATTTCATGGAAAAATAAGAAAAAATGTGTAAACTTGAGATTACGACAGACAATATAACAATTAAATGAGAAAATGTAAAATTTAACACTATTTTCTCATAATGAGAATTATCTGAATCTTCAAATAAAAAAAGTAGGTGTAGACGATGAATCCTTTTTTAGCTAAAGAGACAACACAATATAGTTTATATGATCCTTCGTTTGAAAAAGATGCTTGTGGAATGGGATTTATCGCCCAGCGTGAAGGGAAGCCTTCTCATCAATTGGTCGATTATGCACTCACGATGTTAGAGCGGATGAACCATCGTGGTGGAACTGGTGCGGAGCCAGATACCGGAGATGGTGCGGGGATTTTGATGGCATTACCAGATGCCTTTTTTCAAAAAGAAGCCAAAAAAGCTGGGGTGACCTTACCATCACTAGGGCACTATGCTGTAGCGATGCTCTTTTTACCAAAAGAAAAAACCAAAAAAGCAGCGATGCAACAAGCCATTATTCAAGAAATCACGGAAGAAGGATTTAGTGTACGTTGGCAACGCGATGTGCCCTATGCTTTTTCAAATTGTGGACCCGGTGCACAGCAAGTCATGCCAAGCTTCGTACAAATTTTTATCGAAAAACCTTTAGATACACCAATTGGTCGAGCGTTTGAAGATCAATTATTTTATTTACGTCGAACACTGGAGAAAAATTACGCATCAAGTGATGTATCGATTTGTAGTTTATCCAGTCGAACCGTTGTCTATAAAGGGATGTTACATGCCTATCAAGTTCGTCTCTTTTATAAAGATCTGCAAGATCCTATGCTTATGACACATGTCGCGTTGATTCACTCACGCTTTTCAACCAATACTTTTCCAAGTTGGGACCGTGCACAGCCATTTCGCTTTTTGGCACACAATGGTGAGATCAATACCTTGCGAGGGGCTGAGAATTGGATGCACAGCCATCAAATTGAAGTCTATGATGAAGAAGCTTCGGATTCTGCTAAGCTAGAAAATTGTATGGAATACTTATATCGCAATGGTCGAGATATTCCGCAAGCATTAATTATGATGGTACCAGAAGCTTGGGGAGAACAGACAGGGTTATCAGAAGAATTAAAAGCGTTCCACGAATACAATGCAAGCTTTATGGCACCATGGGATGGTCCCGCAGCATTATGTTTTACAGACGGTGAAGTTGTAGGGGCATGTTTAGACCGTAATGGATTACGTCCTTCTCGTTATTTGATCACAGAAGAAGGGTTAGTGGTCGTGGCATCTGAATCTGGTGTTGTGGATATTGATCCTGCTACAATCATTGAAAAAGGCGTTTTAGGTCCAGCGAATATGTTTTTAGTCGATACATCAACTGGGGTAATCACGTATAACGACGAAATCAAAACTACATATGCTACAAAACACCCTTATAAAAAGTGGTTAACCAAACAATTATTGATCTTGGAAACATTGCCGGAAGTAAACGAAACGCCACAAGTTGAAACAAGTGATCTATTGCGTTTATGGAAATTAAATGGCTACACGGATGAAGTGATCAGAACGTTGATCATTCCAATGGCGCAAACTGGCGAAGAACCAGTCATTTCGATGGGATTTGATTCACCATTAGCGATTTTAAGTGAGCGCCCGCAGTCGTTGTTTACATACTTTAAGCAACAATTTGCACAAGTGACCAATCCGCCGATCGATGCCATCCGTGAACAACTTGTCATTGGGACCTCATTATTCTTAGGACGCGATGAAGATATTCGTTGTGATATTCCCGAAAATAGTCGAAAGTTAAAAGTCAATAGTCCGGTACTAACGACAAAAGATTTTGCTAAATTAGGCCAATTCCAAAAGAATAAACAAAAAACGTTGACACAATCGATCCTTTATGTGAAACAAGCACAGCGTCATACGTTAAAAACAGCACTAGAAACTTTATTTAAAGAAGCTGAAGCCAAAGTAGATGCCGGTGCGACGATCTTGATTTTAAGTGATCGTAATCGTGAACAGGAGCATTTAGCCATTCCGATCTTACTTGCAGTAGCAGGTTTGCATAACCACTTGGTTCGTCAAGGAAAAGCGTCAAAAGTGTCTATAGTCGTTGACACTGCAGAAGTTTGTGAAGTACACCATTACGCGATGCTGATTGGATATGGTGCAAGCGCGATCCACCCTTATGGCGCTTATGCAACACTCGATTTTTATCATCTATCTGAAAAAATTGAATCGTATCGTAAAGCCTGTGAAAAAGGAATCATCAAAATTATGTCACGAATGGGAATCTCGACGATTGCTGGATATCAAGGAGCACAATTATTTGAGGCGGTCGGGATTTCAAGTGCGGTGATCGAAGAGTACTTCACTGGGACCGTCACACGTATCGAAGGACTGTCACTTGAACAGATCGAACAAGAATATATCAAACGTTACGACGCAGCTTATGGAGAAAAAGCTCGGGATTATTTACCATCAGGAGGAAGTTTCCAATACAAATCAGATGGTGAGCATCATCTATTTAATCCTAAAACCATTTATAATTTCCAAAAAGCTGTGCGAACTGGTGATTATAACTTGTATAAAGAATATGCCAACCAACTGAATGAAGAAGCGCTGGCGACACCAACCACGTTACGCACGATTTGGGAGTTTAAGTCTACGCGTCCTTCGATCGCTTTAGAAGAAGTCGAGCCAGCAGAGCGAATCGTAAAACGATTTAAAGTAGGAGCGATGTCGTATGGTTCGTTAAGTGAAGAAGCACATACCTGTATTGCCCAAGCGATGAACCAAATTGGTGCAAAATCCAACAGTGGTGAAGGTGGCGAACATCGCAATCGTTTCTATCCTCAAAAAGATGGAACGAATTTGAACTCGAAGATCAAACAAGTTGCATCTGGTCGTTTTGGCGTCAATGCAGAATATTTAATGAGTGCCGAAGAATTGCAAATCAAAATCGCGCAAGGCGCTAAACCAGGTGAAGGTGGACAATTACCTGGAAATAAAGTATTTCCTTGGGTCGCAGAAATCCGCGGATCAACACCAGGTGTACGTCTGATCTCACCACCACCACATCATGATATCTATTCGATCGAAGACTTGGCACAGTTGATCTATGATTTAAAAACGATCAATCCTTATGCCAAAATCAATGTCAAACTCGTTTCCAGTACAGGAGTTGGAACGATTGCAACAGGTGTTGTAAAAGCCGGTGCCGATGTCGTAGTGATTTCAGGCTATGACGGTGGAACAGGTGCTTCTCCGAGAAATTCTGTTCGTGATGCTGGATTGCCTTGGGAGATGGGGTTAGCTGAAGCACATCAAACGTTGAGTATGAATCGGTTACGTCAGCGTATGACGCTAGAAACAGATGGTAAACTGATGACGGGTCGCGATATTGCGATCGCCACGTTATTAGGTGCAGAAGAATACAGCTTTGCATCTTTGATTTTGGTCGCAGTTGGCTGTGTCATGATGCGTGTGTGTAGCCTGAACACTTGTCCAGTAGGTGTAGCGACACAAAATCCAGCTTTGCGCAAATTCTTTGCCGGAAAACCAGAACATGTGATCAATGCGATGTTCTTTTTAGCAGAAGATCTCCGAGAAATCATGGCTGAATTAGGATTTCGAACAATCGATGAAATGGTTGGTCAAGCAGAAGTATTGCAACCGCGTTATATTGCTAAAGGAAAGGCAAAATCATTAGATTTTTCAAGAATGTTGGGAAGAAGCATCGGTATCGAACGAAAAGTAGACGATCCATTTGCTGAAAAACGACAGTGGAAAGAGCTAGATGCTTACAGTCAGGCAGCTTTAACGAATGCAACGACCGTGACGACCCACCAGTCAATCAACAATGTGGAGCGTTCAGTGGGTGCGAAAATGGCAGGTTGGATTGCAGAACGTTTTGGTAATTACACATTACAACCAGGATTACTTCATTATACCTATACGGGAATTGCCGGACAAAGTTTTGGTGCATTTGCCACACAAGGGATGCAACTGACTTTGATCGGTGAGGCCAATGACTATGTAGCCAAAGGATTAAGCGGAGGGCGTTTGATTATTATGTCACCAAAAGAAGCGGCTTATGATGTGGATCATTCGCCAATCGTCGGAAATGTTGCATGTTTTGGTGCAAATAAAGGAGAAGCTTACTTTAGAGGAATGGCCGGCGAACGTTTTTGTGTCCGTAATAGTGGGGCCAATGTCGTGGTCGAAGGTGTCGGTGATCATGGCTGTGAGTACATGACTGGTGGAACTGTAGTTATATTAGGAAAAACTGGTCGTAATTTTGCTGCTGGAATGTCAGGCGGTGTCGCGTATGTCTACGACAAAACGCAGACATTTAAAGAAAGATGTAATCTAGAAATGGTCGATTTGTTTGGATTGGATGAAAGTGGCGACGATCAGGTGTTAAAAGAAATGATCGAAAAACAATTATTGTATACGAAATCAACGAAGGCGGCTTACATTTTAAAACACTGGGAAGAAGAAAAGCAGTACTTTGTTAAAGTATATCCAAGTGAATACCATGAAATGATCGATCGGACATTACGTTTTGAAGAAGAAGGCTATACGAAAACCGATGCAGTTGAACAAGCATTTGAGTCGATGATTGGCGCACAACTATCGATTCCATCAAGAAAGGACTGAAGTAAATGGCAGATCCATTTGGCTTTTTAAAGTATGCAAAAAAAGAAAATCCGGCGCGTGCAGTTGCTGAACGGATTAAAGATTGGGAAGAAATCAATGTTCCATTATCTACGACTGAACGTCAAGAACAGGCAGCTCGCTGTATGGGATGTGGGATTCCTTTTTGCCACACTGGAACATTTTTTGGTGGAAAAAAAACTGTATCAGGTTGTCCAAACGACAACCTGATTCCTGAGTGGAACGACTTGGTTCATCAAGGCCGATTTAAAGACGCATTTGAGCGTTTAGCTAGAACGAATCCGTTACCTGAGATGACAGGTCGTGTATGTCCAGCACCGTGTGAACAAAGTTGTACAGAAGCCTTGAATGGTGAAGGTGTCACGATCCATGAAAATGAGCGGTTTATTATCGATACAGCCTTTGAAGAAGATTGGGTCAAAGAATCAGGTTTACCTGGTGAAGCGACTGGATTTAAAGTTGCGATCATTGGAAGTGGTCCTGCAGGATTATCGGCAGCATGGCGCTTAAATCAATTAGGGCATGCCGTCACTGTCTATGAACGTAGTGATCGTTTTGGAGGATTGTTGATGTATGGGATCCCGAATATGAAGTTGGATAAAGATATCGTTCAAAGACGGATCGATCTCATGATGGATCTTGGTATTACCTTTATTGCGAATACAGAAATCGGACGCGATCTCTCGGCAGAAGAGCTACAAGCCAATTATGATAGGGTCGTGATCGCGACTGGAGCCAGTGTGCCACGTGATTTAAAAGTTTCTGGACGTGAATTAAATGGGATCCGCTATGCGGTAGATTATTTGACAGAAACGACCAAAGATATTTTAAAACATGGCAAACAAGCGACTAGTCGTAAGTTGGAAGGCAAACATGTCGTTGTGATCGGTGGTGGAGATACTGCTGTTGACTGTGTGGCTTCTGCTTTACGCCAAGGCGCCGCTTCGATCAAACAATTAAATATCAATCCAGCGTTGCCAAACGAACGTGCAGCAGACAATCCGTGGCCTGAATATCCAAGAGTGGACAAACTTGGGTATGGTCAAATCGAAGCACATGAAGTATATGGTGAATCGATCAAATTGAATAGTATCAGTACGACAGCATTTATTGGTGCGGAAAGAGGACAATTGATTGGGGTCGAAACGGTTCGCTTAGATCAAGGATATCAAGAGATCCCAGAGAGCAAAACGATTTTAAAAGCAGATCTTGTCTTATTAGCCATGGGATTCGCTGGACCAGAACATCGCTTGTTTGAAGAATTTGGTGTCGAAGAGATCTACGGGGACAATACGACAAACAATGAGCGTGTACTAGTAGCTGGTGATGCAAAACGTGGACCTAGTTTGGTCATTTGGGGAATCAAAGAAGGACGCATGACAGCTGAAAAAATCGATCAAAGTTTACGTGCACTGGTCTATCAATAATACTATGAAAGCAAGTCTTGATTATTTTAAATAAAAAAACAACCTGATCAAAATCAGGTTGTTTTTTTATGTTTATAATAAATCGCGTTCACGATACCATTCATCTGGTGTCCAGATCCATTCAAAGCCATCTTTTGCTAACAGATCATAGGCAGCTTGTGGTCCCATTGTTCCAGCAGCATAGTTAGGAAAATCTGGTGTTTCATTATCCCAAGCATGACGAATCACATCTACGATCCGCCAAGATTGCGCCACTTCATCCCAGTGTGTGAAGTTTGTTCCATCGCCTTCAAAAGCGTCTAGTAACAATTTTTCGTACGCTTCTGGTGTATTGCCAATGATTTCAGCACTGTTACGATAGTCTAATTTTACAGGCGTCATGTCAAAACTATTGCCGACTTCTTTACCATTTAAGGATAAAGAAAATCCTTCTGTTGGTTGGATATAGATCGTCAAGACATTTGGAGCTAGTGTTTCTTGTTCTGAAGGCTCAGTGATCGATGTTTTAAATACATTGACAGGTGTTGGTTTAAAGACGATATTGATGCGTGTTCCTTTTTCAGTCAATCGTTTTCCAGTACGCACGTAAAACGGTACACCTGACCAACGGAAATTATCTAACTGGAATTTTCCAGCAACAAACGTTTCAGTTGCTGAGTTTGGATCCACATTTTCTTCTTCGCGATAACCTGTGAATTGTTTGTCTTCCAAATGCCCTGCATCATATTGGCCGCGGACAAAGTTTTCTTTGACTTCTTCTGGTGTATAAATACGAACAGAATCAAGTGCTTTGATTTTTTCTTGACGAATCCCGCGCTCACTAAACTCGATTGGTGGTTCCATCGCAAGCAAAGCTAAGACTTGTAGGATGTGGTTTTGGACCATATCCTTTAATGCACCGCTCTTGTCATAGTAGCCACCGCGTTCTTCAACACCTAGATTTTCTGAAATATTGATTTGGATATTGTCGATGTAACGATTGTTCCACATTGATTCGAAAATATTGTTTGCAAAACGAATCGCAGAGATATTTTGAATCATTTCTTTACCTAAATAGTGATCGATACGATAAATCTCTTTTTCGCTAAATACCGTACTAATCTCTTCGTTTAATTCTTTTGCCGATTCGTAATCTGTTCCAAACGGTTTTTCAATGATCACACGGTGATAACCTTTAGTGTCTAGCATACCTTGTGATTTTAAATGTTGGACGATCGTGCCAAAGAAGTTTGGCGACATTGCAAGATAGAAGAGGCGATTGCCGTTTAGTGCGTATTCTTGATCCAAACGATCTGCAAGATCTTTTAACTGGTCGTAATGTTCGGTATCGGTCACATCATGTGATTGATAGTAAAAATGATCAGCAAACGTTTTGGCTTGCTCTTTGGATTCAGCTAAGTCTTTGATGGTTTCTTGCACGACTTCACGATATTTCTCATCGCTCCAAGGACGTCTAGCCGTTCCAATAACAGCAAAACTTTCTTGTAATTCACCTTTTAAATAAAGACGGAAAAGGGATGGATACAGTTTACGTTGCGCCAAGTCACCAGTTCCACCAAAAATTGTAATTAAGACATTCTTTTCTTTCACTATTGGTCACATCCTTCTAATTGATCTACAAAAATTGTAGAAGCTGCTTTGAAACTGACAGCAAGTTTTTTTGTTTCATTTTCGATCGTAATCGGTCCTTCATAATCGGCAATATCGCAAATGATATAGTCTTCATGAATTTTTAGGTCAAGAGAAACGAGATAATCTAATAATTCTTTTTCATCCAATACTCTTGCAATACGAACTTTAGTGCCGATTGGATATGAGCTTAGTGTAGCACGTTTTTGCTCACGGATTGGTTCATAAGCCTTAGGGATCATGCCTCCATGTGGACAATAGGTGGGGTGAGCGAGATATTCTTCTAAGCGTTGTGCTAGTTTTTCAGAAGTTACGTGCTCCAACACCTCCGCATCATCGTGGACTTCATTCCATGAATAGTGAAGATGTTCCACCAAAAAGACTTCCCATAATCGATGGCGTCTGATCAATGAACTCGCATTAACTAATCCAGCTTGGGTCAATTGAACGCCTTGATAGGGCGTATGATCGACTAATCCTTCTTTTACTAATTTGGTGATCATTTCGCTCACAGAAGCCGCAGAGATATTTAATCCGGAAACGATTTGTTTATTGGATATTTTTTCTCCATCGCCACCTAATTCTAATATCAGCTTTAAATAATCTTCGCGATTTGGTGTCATATCATTCATCCCTTCTGTATGTTCTAAATTTTAACAAAAAATAGAAAATATTACTATGTAAAGGGCATGAAAAAAGCAAAAACATCACAGATGTTTTTGCTTTTTTGATTTATGCCCATTCACCATTACGGAAAATCGGAACACGAGTCCCATCTTCACGGATACCATCGATCGACATCTCACCAGAACCGACCATAAAATCGACATGAGTTTGGCTACGATTCAACCCAGCTTGTGCCAACTCTTCTTCAGTCATTTCTGTACCACCGTTTAAACTAAAGGCATAGGCAGAACCTAATGCAAGATGGTTCGATGCATTTTCATCAAATAGTGTATTAAAGAAAATGATACCAGAACTAGAAATTGGAGAATGATGCGGAACAAGTGCTACTTCACCTAAACTTTTTGCACCTTCATCGATATTCAGTAAGCTTTTTAGAACATCTTGGCCTTTTTCTGCTGAAAAGTCGACAACTTTTCCATTTTCGAAAGTGAATTTCATTCCAGAAATGATCGTACCTGCATAGCTTAATGGTTTTGTACTTGAGATATAACCATTGATACGACGCGCATCAGGAGCTGTGAAGACTTCTTCAGTTGGCATATTGGCCATAAATTCCTCACCACGGCTATTCAAGCTTCCAGCACCTTCCCAGTTATGGTTTTTAGGAAGACCGATCGTTAAGTCTGTTCCAGGAGCAGTATAGTGAAGCGCATCGAATTGTTCTTCATTTAAGTACTCTGCTTTAGTACGCAATGTTTCATCGTGTGTTTGCCATGCTTTGATTGGATCTTCTTCGTAGATACGAGTCGTTTTAAAAATTTGATCCCAAAGCGCTTCAGTAGCTTCGGTTTCTGATTTATCTGGGAATACTTGTTTTGCCCATGCAGGACTAGCCGCAGCGACGACGGTCCAGCTGATTTTATTGGCTTGGCTTGCTTTTCTCAAATTGATCATTGCTTTTCCTACAGCAGCTTGATAAGAAGCAATACGTGTGGCATCGACTCCGGCTAATGCACTAGGGTCTGCAGAAACCACACTGATCCGGCTTGCGCCTTTTGCAACCCAATCGTCTGCTTGGTCGATTTTATATTGTGGGACTTCTGTCAAGCGTTCTGTTTGTGCATGAGTTAAAAATTCACGCTGGATCGTATCATCACTCCATTGAACGACCACTTCAGCAGCTCCTAAAGCATATGCAGAAGCAGTGATCAAACGGGCTAAAGGTGCTTGTTCTACGCTGATATTAAGAACAATTGTTTGGCCTTTTTGGACGTTGACCCCAACTTTTGTAATCAACTCTGCATATTTGTTTAAATTTTTATTAAAATTTTCTAAAGACATGAAAACCTCGCTCCTTTTTTATATTATAATTTGTTGTATAACTCCCTATATAATAACATTGCCTAAAAATACTGACAATTATAATCCATCGGAGATAGGTTCTCAAAAATATCTTTTCGATTATTCTTTTGGATAATCGAGACTGAAACTTTGCTTTATGTTCTAAGAGTGTTAGAATGAATATAGTAAGGGCGGAAACGAAGTATTGTAATTGTAAGGAGATGTAGAAATGGCTAGAAAAAAGACGATTACGCGCGAACAAATCTTGAAAGCTGCTCATGAAGTAGTTGCAAGCGAAGGATTCTCGAAATTTACAGCTAGAAACATTGCTACAAAGATGAAATGCTCAACACAGCCTATTTATTTGGAGTTTAAAAACATGGACGATCTGAAGCAAACATTGATTCAGGATATTTTTGAT
>NZ_CAJYIS010000020.1 GCF_913775425.1 uncultured Enterococcus sp. | reverse complement strand
CTTTTCTCAACGTTGGTCGTGGTGAGAGCGTTGTGGAAAGTGATCTGATCCACGCGTTGACTCAAGAACAATTTGCCTTCGCTTCGCTTGATGTCACTGCTACAGAACCACTAGCACAAGATGATCCACTGTGGACGACCCCAAATTTAATGATCACTCCCCACATCTCTGGATATACGCCGCATTTTGAAACGAAATTTATGGAGATTTTTTTATCCAATCTAGTTGAATTTAAAAAGTCAAAACAGCTAGTAAAAAATCAAGTCGATCTCCAACAAGGATATTAAAATAAGGCTGTGACAACTGTCACAGCCTTTTTTATTTGCTTTCGTTAAAACGATACATTGGTTCATCCAATGATTCATCGTAATCGACAGTCAAATCATAACCTTTAAAGAACCAATCATCGCCCTTATCGATGAAAAATAGATACTCATCGTTTATAACTTGGATCATAGTTTCTTCAGGAGTCGCAACTGAAAGTCCAACAGAGAAGCCTTCATGTACATCTGTTTTCCCATAAACCTTTCCAAAAAATTGAATCCCCATTCCATTTTCTAAAACGATCTCACGCTTAAACCAATCCATTGCCTTGGGTGTAATTGTTAATTTCATCTTTTCACCTGTACTTTCTATTCATTCAATTTACGATCTAGTAGATCCACGTCATCGGCATTTCCGATCACGAGTAAATTATCATTTTCTAAAACGACCTCATCTGCAGCAGGAGAAACAATGATTTTTGCATTTGGACGTCTGATCGCAACGACCGTCAATCCATATTTTTGCCGGAAATTTAATTTTACCAAACTACAATTGAAAAATTTCGGATTGGTTACACGAATTTCTGCTAATGAAAACTCATCGGATAACTCAATAAAGTCCAAAATATTTTTTGAGACTAGATTATGCGCGATCCGTGTTCCCATATCTCGTTCTGGATGGACAACGCGATCAGCACCGACTTTTTCCAACACTCGAGCATGGTATTCATTTTGTGCTTTCGCTACGACATGAGGCACGCCCATTTCTTTGATCATTAGCGTCACTAAAATACTAGCTTGAATATCTTCTCCAATCGCGATAATCACATAGTCGAAATTCCGAATCCCTAATGAGCGCAAGACCGTTTCATCTTGTGCATTGCCCACTACAGCATATGTCGCGATGTTCATATACTCATTCACACGATCTTCGTTGGCATCGATCGCTAATACTTCTTGACCAGCTTCTGCTAATGTGCGGCAGATACTCCCGCCAAAACGTCCTAATCCAATAATGGCATAATTTTGTTTCACTTGACTATCTCCTCTACTCAAGATCCTTGTTTTATTATAACAAAGGTCATACTAACTTCCTACTAAGAAAACTCACACTTATTTTGCATAGCCATGCTTCAATGCATAAATAGCTGCTTGTGTGCGGTCTTCCACTTCTAATTTAGACAAAATGTTGGATACATGCGTTTTCACCGTTTTTAGTGTAATAAACAGTTCATCGGCGATCTCTTGGTTACTCTTACCTTCTGCAATCAATTGTAAGACTTCGCGTTCTCTAGTTGTCAATTCATCATGTAAATGAAAGGTTCGATTGGACAGTGCATTACTTAATTTTTCAGAGACTTCTGCTTCTAAAACCTTTTCTCCACGATTTGCCGCTCTAATTGCATCTGCTATTTCATGAGCAGCCGATGTCTTCAACAAGTACCCACTCGCACCTGCTTCGATTGCGGGATAAACTTTTTCATCATCGATAAAACTCGTTACAATCAAAATTTTGGCACTTGGCCATTGTGCCAGAATCTCTTTGGTTGCGGTGATCCCATCCATCTCTTCCATGACCAGATCCATCAAAATAACATCTGGGCGTAATTGAAGTGCTTTTTCTACTCCAATTGTACCATCTTCTGCTTCCGCAATCACTTCAATATCTTCTTGAATTGATAAGTAAGCCGAAACTCCTAAACGAACCATTTCATGATCATCAACTAACAACACCTGAATCATTTTCTTCCACTCCTTTTGTAAAAATTGGAATTTTAATCTCAACACTCGTTCCTTGATTTTTAAAACTAATAATTTTTAGCGTCCCACCAATGCTATGCACGCGTTCACGGATATTCATCAAGCCATAACTACCACTTTTGACCTCAGAAACATCAAATCCGATCCCATCATCGATAAATCGGAAAAGCAATAACTGATCCACTTGATGCAAATAGACCTCGACTTCTTTTGCTTTGGCATGGCGCAACGTATTTGAAAGCAATTCTTGGACGATGCGAAATACTTGATCTTCAACATTGCTTGCTACACTGACTTCTTGAATTTGCCAAGTAATTTGGATATTGACTTTTGTTTTTAATTCTACTAATAATTGCTCGATTCCTTTTTTTAATGTCTTTCCCTCAAGATTGATCGGACGTAAATGTAAAAGCAATGCACGCATTTCTGATTGTGCTTTATTGATGATATCTGTGATCATCGCGACCTGTTTTTGTTGAGTTTGAGGAACGTCATTCTTTTTTGCGACCTCGTTCATCGCCGAAAGCATCATCATCGCCGCAAAGAGCTCTTGTGAAACTGAATCATGTAACTCTCGCGCTAAGCGATGGCGTTCTGTTTCTAAAATTTCTTCTTTCGTTTGACCGTCTAGATGTAGCGGCTGAGCAGTGAGTCGTTGGATCTCAATTGAGATCGTACGCAATTGTTGTGTGATCGTTTGTAAATCGTAAAAAGGATCTTTTAAATAAGGATAGCGTTCCAAGTGCACTTGCATTCCTTGCTCTTCGATATCTCCACCAGCGACACGATGCAACGCTGTAGCTAGAGGTTTTAATAAGCGTTTTTGCCAATATCCCAAAATAAAAAACAGCATACTACCTCCAATAATGGCAATGATCAGTAAATATAAAATCACAGGCATAAATAAAATACGCCATTGGAAAAAATCAAATAACCATTCTTTTTGCATGCGACTTTGAAAAATACTGTTGGCTAAAAACATTGACATCGTAAACAAAAACAAAGTAAATAAAATCGAAATTAGCCACCTAACTGTACGTAGACTCATATTCGTATCACCTCAAGATCGCCAATCGCACTTTGCGATAAGATTTTGATACGGCGAATTCCTTCGTCATATGCTTTACTGTATGCTCTGTATTCTTCATTATGAAGCTCTACGATTTGATCCTCAAACGATACCGTGCCGAGTAACGCTTGATGTTGCAACATGACTTCGATTCCTGTTGGTACTAAGATGCGCGTCTTGCCAAAAAATTTCCGAACGATAATCACATTGTCTTTTTTAGGAAGTAAGGTATTTCCTAAATCGATGATCGTATCTCCTGAAAAAAGTGACAGTGAGATATCGTCCCATTCATAGATCGTTGTACCGATTCGTTGATCGCCAATAAACGGCTTTTTACTCACTGTTTGATTATGTGCAGTCGGTGGCTGCGTCTCAATAATCTTGATTTCTTTTTTCCCAAACCACTGCTTTGTAAAAAAAGCTGCTTGAGTTAGTTCAAACCCTTTCAACCCTAAAAAAATGACGACAAAAAGCAATAAAAAAACGACTGACGACGTATTGAGTAACCCATTTAGCACAAATAAGCCCCCAATGATCTGCCAAAGCCGTTTGTGTCTGCGTTTACTTCCCATATAGATGAGCGCGCCACCTAATACTAATAACAACAATAGATCCATTCGTTGTACTAACTGCCATAGAGAGGCTATGACTAAAATGGACGACACGATCCAAAAAAATTTCCACGAATTCCTCATGCCTTTTCCTCCTTTAGCTATCGATAGTATTATAGCAAAAAAAAAGACTTTTGCCGTCCTACCTAAGAATGAAAAAAGCAAGCTGTCTATATCGCCATGAGTGACACTTGCGATGATAGCCAACTTGCTTTATCCAAAGGTTTAATTTACTGCAATGGCAGTGATTTTAACGAGCATATCGCCACCAGGTGTTGAGATAGTGACTTCGTCATTGATTTTTTTCCCAATCAACGCTTGTGCGATTGGAGAATCATTTGAGATTTTCCCTGAAAACGGATCTGCTTCAGCACTTCCAACGATCGTGTAAACTTCTTCTTCGCCATCTGGCAATTCGATAAAGGTAACAGTTTTCCCGATCGATACTTCATCATTGTCTACACCGTCATTATCAATGATTTCAGCAAAACGAATCATTGTTTCTAATGTCGTGATTCTACCTTCCATAAATGCTTGTTCATCTTTTGCTGATTCATATTCAGAGTTTTCAGAAAGGTCCCCAAAACTACGAGCAATCTTGATACGCTCAATGATTTCGCCACGTTTGACCGTTTTTAATTCTTCTAATTCTTGTTCTAATTTTGCTTTACCTTCCAAAGTCATTGGATATACTTTTTCTACCATACTCATAGTTCTCCTTTGTGTTATTCTTTTTGATGTTACTGATTATCAACATATTTTGCTTGATTGACTAAATGTTCTTCGTACGTTTCTGCAAAATAAACTTTTCCAGTCGTAATATCAGCGACGAAATAATAATCATTATTCGCGTCAGGATTTAAGACTGCTTGAATCGCTTGTTCACTTGGATTATCAAATGGTCCTGGACCATACCCTTGATTGACATATAAATTGTACGGAGAATCCGTTTTGGTATCCTCGATCGTCACCAACTCTTTATGTTCACCTAATGCATACAAGATCGAAATATCTGACTGTAAAGGCATTCCCGCGTTTAAACGGTTGAAAAAGACTTGCGCAATCTTACGACGATCACTATCCGTCACACCTTCTTTTTCAACTAACGAAGCAAGCGTTAAGACTTCTTGAACAGTTAGATTTTTTTGACTGATCGTATCATAATAGGCAGACATGACTTCATTGGTTTTGGCAACCATATTTGTCACAAGCTCTTCTAGCGTCATCCCCGCATAAAAATCATAAGTCGCTGGGAATAGATACCCTTCTAAACGATAGCGTACGTCTGTAGCTTCTTTGGCACTATTCAATAAATCAGGATATTTTTCAACAAGTGCATCAAAAAATTCTTGATTACTCATCAGTGTTAAAAAGTCTGTTTTTTTGTACGTTGTTTTCTCCGCAATCACATCTCCGATTTGGTCGATATCGTATCCTTCTGGAATTGTTAGCTTGGCATCTGCTTGTTGCCCACTAGCGCCACCATTTTTCAACTCTTTTCCAATTTCTTCTAATGTCATACTTGGTGAAAAATCATACGTTCCTGCTTGAAAGCCAGTCAAGTTATTGAATTTCGTATAATAATTGAATACTGTACCACTTTTGATCACTTTTTTTTCTTCTAAAATTTCACCGATTGATTTATTTGAAGATCCAGTTGGGATCACCACTTCAATTTTTTGGTTACTTTTTTTATCTAACGGCTGCAAGCTCGTTGAGATGTAGCGATAGATGTTATACGTTAAAATCCCGCCTACGACCAATACGATCAACAATACGGTCAACGTGATCTTACGGACGATTTTATCCTCTTTTTTACGAAGTAAACGTTTGTCGTCTCTAGGAGTTGTCGCATTCTCTTCTGATATCAAGTGATTGTCATTGATTTCTTCTAGGTTATCCTTAGGTTTTTTCATTGATTATCTTCCTTATATTATATAGAATTTCTTGTACGCCTTGCTTTGCATGCGTTCTCACTAACTTGTACCATTATACATGAAAATAATTCAAATAAAAACAGCAATCAAGAAAAAGAGAGAAGAAACAAGGAATTCTTCAGATTTGGCACTCCTCTTAGACTTAAAAAAAACAGTGAAAGAGGATAGAATACTCTACCCTCTTTCACTCGATCGATCTTAAAAGATCAATACTTATTTTACTGCGTCTTTTAAAGCTTTACCTGGTTTGAATGCAGGAACTTTGCTTGCAGGAATTTTGATTTCTTCACCAGTTTGTGGGTTACGACCTTTACGTTCTGCACGAGTGCGGACTTCAAAGTTACCAAAACCGATTAATTGAACCTTTTCACCGTTAGCTAAAGCTTCTTGAATAGTAGAGAAGACTGCATCAACAGCTGCTGTTGCATCTTTCTTTGTTAGATCAGTTGCAGCTGCAACTTTTTCGATTAATTCTGCTTTGTTTGCCATGAGAGTTATTTCACCTCCTGAATAGGTTTTCTTTCATTTTTCTTGATCCTTTGAGTGGTCCAAAGAATCAAAATAATATTGACGAATAGGATCAATATTCTGATAATACGTTACCATAAGAATACTGTAATATCAAGGATTTCAGCGATTTTGTCGAAAAAAAGGAAAAAAACATCGAAAAATAAATATTCTTAAAAATTTTCTTTGTAAATTCACTTTTTTTATGCTAAAATCTACTATTTTCGGCGACGAGCAATGATTCTGATAGGTGTTCCTTCAAAAACAAAGGCTTTTCTGATTTGGTTTTCCAAGAAACGTGCATAAGAAAAATGCATCAATTCTTCTTCGTTTACAAAAATCACAAAGGTCGGTGGTTTCACTGCAACTTGTGTCGCATAGAAAATCTTCAATCGTTTGCCTTTATCTGTTGGTGTTGGATTGATCGCTACAGCATCCATAATGATATCGTTTAAGACAGCCGATGGAATACGTAGATTTTGATTCATACTGACTAATTCGATCAATTCTGGTAATTGGTGCAATCGTTGTTTGGTTTTTGCAGATACAAAAACGATCGGCGCATAATCTAAATATTGGAATTCTTCACGAATCTCTTTTTCAAAATCGCGCATCGTGTTGGTTTCTTTTTCAACAAGGTCCCATTTGTTGACGACGATCACTAAGCCTCGGCCTGCTTCATGCGCATACCCAGCTACACGTTTGTCTTGTTCACGAATACCTTCTTCAGCATTCAAGACCATCAAGACGACATCTGAACGTTCGATCGCACGCATCGCACGCATTACACTATATTTTTCAGTAGATTCATAGACTTTCCCACGTTTACGCATACCGGCTGTATCGATCATCGTAAATTCTTGACCAGACTCACTAACAAAGTTTGTATCGATAGCGTCACGTGTCGTTCCTTCGATATCCGATACGATCACACGGTCCTCACCTAAAATCGCATTGATCAAAGAAGATTTTCCAACATTTGGACGGCCAATCAAACTAAATTTAATAATACTATCGTCGACTTCTTCTACTTCAGTACTAAAATGTTTCACGGCTTCATCTAATACATCTCCTAGACCCAAACCATGACTTCCTGAAATCGGATAAGGTTCACCTAGCCCTAAAGCGTAAAATTCATAAATATCATTGCGCATTTCTGGGTTATCGACTTTATTGACCGCTAAAATCACTGGTTTTTTACTACGATATAAAATACGAGCAACCATTTCATCGGCATCCGTCACGCCTTCACGCGCGCTAGCTACTAAAATGATCACATCTGCTTCGTCGATTGCGATCTCTGCTTGATGTTTGATTTGATCCATAAATGGTTCATCACCAAGATCGATCCCACCAGTATCAATAATGCTAAATTCACGACCTAACCATTCGCCAGTCGCATAAATCCGGTCACGTGTCACACCGGGTGTATCTTCCACGATCGAAATACGTTCGCCTGCAATTCGGTTAAATACTGTTGATTTACCGACATTTGGACGACCTACGATCGCTATTGTTGGATTTGCCATATCTAATTTCCTCCATCTCACTTGAATCTTTTCTAGTTTACCCAATGATGCTTGAACTTGCAAGCTTTCTGTTAAGCTACTGAGAAAAAAGAGGATGTGACAGAAGTCTGTCACATCCTCTAAAAATCGAATAAATGGTGTTCCAAAATCAATCAGCTAGTGAATTACCAAAAATGATTGAGCTAATTTTTTGGAGCTGTCCATTTTCGTTACAGCATCGCGCATTAAATTTTTAAGAAACGACGCATTGAAATCACAGAACCGATCGAACCAATCAAAATCCCGATCACTACTACTCCCAGTGCTGCAGGTAAAATAAAACTTCCTGGTGATACAAGTTCGTAATTTGACCGCATCATCACGGGATTGGCAACGTAATAAAATTGTTGATACCCAAAAACGATAATCGCTACCGGTACGATCGCACCTAATAGACCGATCCATCCGCCCTCTAAAAAGAACGGCCAGCGAATGTATCCATTTTTAGCTCCAACTAATCGCATGATTTGAATCTCGCGTTGACGCGAAATGATGGTAATCCGGATCGTATTGGAGATCAAAAACATTGCAATAAATAACAACATCAAAGATCCAATTAACCCCCAAGTTCGTACGCCTTTTGCGATACTAAAGATCTTATCGGAAAGGTCATCTCCGTAACGTGCATCTTGGACATATTTCGTTAAACTTTTTGCCTCATTAGTAATCCCTTTAACGTATTGTGGATCAACGGCGCTGACGATATACACATCATGCAGTGGATTATCTTGTTCAAACAAGTCCCACGCTTTTCCGTAGCTGCCTTTAATTTTGGCTAATTGTTCATCTTTACTAGAAAATGTCACTTTATCTACGTGATCGATCGCATTTAATTCTTTTTCTAATTCTTTACGATCCGCTTCATTTGCTCCAGTAACGACAAAGACAGACACATCTACGTTTTTTTCCATGTCATCAGCTAATTTTA
Organism: uncultured Enterococcus sp.; assembly: GCF_913775425.1. Taxonomy (GTDB): domain Bacteria; phylum Bacillota; class Bacilli; order Lactobacillales; family Enterococcaceae; genus Enterococcus_G. Next base: position 33,573 of record NZ_CAJYIS010000020.1, on the reverse strand, counting down.
CTGCATTCATGATAATCGCAGCAAATACAGCTAAGAGTGCTAACGTGATCGTCACTGCACTGATAGCAGAAATCGACATCCATCCATTACGACGTAAACTCTTGATACTTTCTGTTAAATGACGAAAGAATGTTCTAATCATCGTATCCATATTCTCCTTCCGCTTGATCTCGAATGATCCGACCATTTTCAATCGCGATCACTCGATGGCGAATCGTATTTACGATCGTACTATTATGTGTTGCCATCACAACGGTTGTTCCTTGTGAGTTGATCCGATCTAATAAACGCATGATTTCCCATGAATTTTCAGGATCAAGGTTTCCGGTTGGTTCATCTGCAATCAACACTTTCGGTTTATTGACGATTGCACGTGCAATACTAACCCGTTGTTGCTCTCCCCCAGATAACTCACTTGGAAAAACGCGGACTTTATGCTTTAATCCCACTAAGTCCAACACTTCCATTACCCGTTTTTTGATTTCACGCTGTTTTTTGCCTGTTACTTGCATCGCATAGGCTACATTTTCATAAACAGTTTTTTTCGATAGCAGTTTATAATCTTGAAACACCACGCCGATTTCACGTCGTAGATAAGGAATATCACGATTTTTAATTTTTAATAAATTGTAACCAGCAACAGTCAACATTCCTTTTGTTGCTTTCTCTTCTCGATACATTAATTTGATAAACGTCGATTTACCAGCTCCTGAAGGGCCAACTACGTAAACGAACTCACCTTGATCAATTGTAATCGAAATATTGCGGATGGCGGTTGTACCATTAGAGTACTTTTTTAAAACATCCTTCATTTCAATCATGCTTTTCAATCCTTTCCCATACCGAATCAGTGTATCACAGCAGTATTGCAAGCTATTTGCAGTAAATTACAAATAGATTGCAATTTTATAACTTTTTATTTTTTATTCATTGGTTAGTTTACGTTTTAGATAAGCATCGATGAACCCATCTAGATCGCCATCCATCACAGCTTGAACATTTCCTGTTTCATAGTTGGTACGATGATCTTTTACCATCGAATAGGGATGAAAAACGTACGAACGGATCTGAGAACCCCAACCGATCTCCATTTGTTCACCGCGAAGTGCTGCGGCTTCTTGTTCTTGTTTTTCTACTTCCAACTGATACAACTTTGCTTTTAACATGCTCATCGCTTGTTCTCTATTTTTCAATTGTGAGCGTTGTGCTTGACTAGCCACAACCGTATTCGTAGGAAGATGGGTGATACGAACAGCTGACTCTGTTTTATTGATATGCTGACCTCCAGCACCACTTGCGCGATAGGTATCGATTTTTAGATCATCTGTATTGATCGCAATATCAATCGTAGCATCGAGTTCTGGCATCACATCGACTGAACAAAAAGAAGTATGACGACGACTAGCAGAATCAAATGGTGAAATCCGAACGAGACGATGTACGCCTTTTTCTGATTTCAAATACCCATACGCATTGTGTCCTTTGATCAATAACGTCACACTTTTGATTCCTGCTTCATCGCCAGCTAGATAATCTAAAGTTTCGACTTGGAATCCTTCCTTATCCGCCCAACGTTGATACATGCGCAACAACATACTTCCCCAGTCTTGTGACTCCGTTCCACCTGCACCTGGATGCAATTCCAAAATGGCATGGTTATGGTCATAAGGTTCATCTAGTAGCATCGCTAGTTCGTAAGTATTCATTTTTTCAGTTAATTGATCCAGTCCTGCGATCAATTCTGCCTCGATACTTTCATCTGGCTCTTCTTGTAGCATCTCTAACATCACTTCTAATTCCTCTAAAGCTTCTGCTAGTGCATGGAATTGATCGTATGCTTCTTTATTGACATTGTTCTCATTGATGACTTTTTGTGCGGCCATCGTGTCATCCCAAAATCCAGGTTCAGCCATTCTTTGTTCTGCAATCGAGATCGCTTCTTCTAATTGATCTAAGTCAAAGAGACCCCCTAAAGCTATTGATTTTTGTTTGCATTTCTGCGATTTGATTACGCATTTCACTGATTTCCATGTGGTTCCTCCTTATAAATAAACGAATAAAAAGCTGGTCCTAAATATGCGGCCAGCTTTTTATCTACTATAATCCTTTTCCGTGGCAGTTTTTAAATTTTTTGCCGCTACCGCAAGGGCAAGGATCGTTACGACCAACTTTATCAAAGGCTGTCGGTTGCGCTTCATTGACAGGTTCTGTATCCCCTTGAGCTACTTGTTCACGTTGAACGTTTTGACGAATTTCCGCCTTCATAAACAGACGTGTCACTTCGTATTCTATGGCTCCAACCATCGCTTCAAACATGGAATATCCTTCTGTTTGATATTCGACTAATGGATTGTTTTGACCATAGGCACGTAACCCGATCGACTGACGCAATTGATCCATCGCATCGATATGATCGGTCCATTTTGAATCGACTACGCGTAGAATAACGACTTTCTCAAATTCAAGTAGTTGTTCAGGACTATTCAATTGATCGACTTTTTCATCAAATACCGTTTTCGCACGATCAAATAGATAAGTTTTGATTTCTTCAGCAGATTTTCCTTTTAGATCTTCGATTGCGATCGAATCTTCATGAACCAAAACACTACCAGCAAAATCAACCATACCTTCATAGTTCCACTGTGCTTCTTCTAGTTGCGTGTGGCTATCTACAACGCGCGCAATCGTACGTTTGACCATATTTAGTAATGGTTCAGATAAAGAGACTTCTTCCATAATCACTTGTTGGCGTTGTTTGTAGATGACTTCACGTTGTTCACGCATCACATCATCGTATTGCAAGACATTTTTACGCGTATCATAGTTATTTCCTTCAACACGTTTTTGTGCTGATTCGACTTGTTTTGACAACATTTTACTTTGGATCACAGCATCTTCTTCATCGATTCGTAAACGTTCTAAGAACATTTTGATTCGTTCAGAACCAAAACGTTTCATCAAGTCATCTTCCAAGGATAGATAAAATTGTGAAACACCTGGATCTCCTTGTCGTCCCGCACGTCCACGTAATTGATTATCGATACGACGTGATTCATGACGCTCTGTTCCGATTACAGCTAGTCCGCCAACTTCTTCTACACCTAAACCTAGCTTGATATCGGTCCCACGACCAGCCATATTGGTTGCGATCGTAACCGCACCTTTTTGACCCGCGTTTAAAACGATTTCTGCTTCTTTAAAGTGGTTTTTCGCATTTAAGACTTCATGAGGTACTTTTTCTTTTGTTAGCAATTGCGACAATAACTCAGATGTCTCAACGGCTACGGTTCCGACTAAGACAGGTTGGCCTTTGCGGTAACGTTCTTTGATGTCTTGAACAACTGCTTGAAATTTCGTTTGCAGTGTTGGATAAAGTAGATCCGCACGGTCATCACGAACGACTGGGCGGTTTGTTGGGATTTGGACAACTTGGATATTATAGATTTCTCTAAATTCTTCTTCTTCTGTTTTAGCAGTCCCGGTCATTCCAGATAATTTTTCATACATTCTAAAGAAATTTTGGAATGTGATCGACGCCATTGTTTTGGTCTCATCTTCGATCTCTACGCCTTCTTTGGCCTCGATCGCTTGGTGCAACCCATCTGAATAACGACGACCATCCATGATACGACCTGTAAATTGGTCAACGATCATGACTTTATTCTCTTGTACCACATAATCGATATCTAAAATCATAATGTAATTGGCACGCAATGCTTGGTCTAAATGATGCGTCAACGCTGTGTTTTCTAAATCATATAAATTGTTTAAATTAAAGGCTTTTTCCGCTTTTTCGATCCCTTGCTCTGTGAAGCTGATTGTTTTTGATTGTAAATCGATTTTATAATCTTCTTCTTCTTTCAATCGTTTTACAAAACTATCTGCTCGTGTATAAAGCGCGGTTGATTTTTCTGCTTGTCCAGAAATAATCAACGGTGTTCTTGCTTCATCGATTAAGATTGAATCGACTTCATCTACGATCGCATAGTTTAATGGTCGTTGCACCATTTGATTACGATACACGACCATATTGTCTCGTAAATAATCAAAACCTAGTTCATTATTTGTACTATATGTGATATCACACGCATAAGCGGCGCGTTTTTCTTCTGAAGATTTTGAGTTGATATTTAGCCCAACTGTCATTCCTAAGAAATTGTACAACTCACCCATTTCCGTTGAATCACGTGTTGCTAAATATTCATTTACAGTAACTACATGTACCCCTTTACCAGACAGAGCATTTAAATATACTGGCATCGTAGCAGTCAATGTTTTCCCTTCACCCGTACGCATTTCTGGGATATTTCCATCGTGCAACACGATTCCTCCCATTAACTGTACTTTATAAGGATAAAGACCTAAAACACGTTTTGCTGCTTCACGAACAACAGCAAAAGCTTCAGGTAATAAGTCATCTAAAGTCTCACCTTTTTGATAACGATTGCGAAACTCATCTGTTTTTGCTTGTAACGCTGCATCATCTAGATTTGCCATTTGATCCGCGTAGCTATCGATTTTTTTTGCAATTTGTTCTAAACGTTTGATTTCTTTTTTATCATTTTCAATTAATGTTTTCAAAAAATTTGCCATTCGTATATATATCTCCTTCGCGTCAATTTCATGTAAAACGACAGTCTTCAAGTTATTTTATCATTACTTGCACAGAAAAGGAACATTTTCTACTGATTCTCTACTATTGTTTAACGTTTTATCACAAAAAATACCGAGCAACACTGTTGTAAAAAACAGTGTTGCTCGGTAAATAGGAATTTTCCTATTTTAATCGGTTTCGATTAATCCATATTTTCCATCTTTACGACGGTAGACGATGCTCGTTCCGTTGGTTTCAGCATCTTCAAAAATAAAGAAATTGTGTCCAAGCATGTTCATTTGTAAAACAGCTTCTTCACTATCCATAGGTTTTAATGAAAGACGTTTTGTGCGAACGATGTCTAACTCAGCAATTTCATCATCTAGATCTTTAGTTGCTAAAAAGATGTCTTCTGGAGAGACTTTTTCGCGTGATTTACGGTTAATTTTTGTTTTGAATTTACGAATTTGACGTTCTAGTTTATCCACAACTAGATCGACACTTGCATATAAATCAGGTGATGTTTCTTCTGCACGCAATACTAGATAAGGTAGAGGAATTGTCACCTCAACTTTTGCGGTTTTGTCAGAATATACTTTTAAATTTACATGGGCTGTTGCTTCTGGTGAATCGCTGAAATAACGTTCTAATTTACCAACTTTTTTTTCAACGTATTCTCGAATTGCTTCAGTAACCTCAATATTTTCTCCACGAACATTAAACTTAAACATACAAAGGACCCCTTTCATCTACCGATTAAAAAGAAATATAGGACCACTCTTATTTCTTTTTACAAGTATATTATAACTAAGATTGAGCTAAAAGTAAAAAGAAATCGTTTCCTTCATTTTACTTATCGTGCAAATGAGAAAGTGTGCACTTCCTTAATCGGCATTGTACGCAAACACATTGCTGCATGAAAAAGCGTCCTTCCAGTCGTATAGACATCATCTACAAGTAAAATCGAACGACCTTTCAGTTCATCTGCTGCTATTGGACAACGAAACGGTTGAGGAATCTCAAGTCGTTCATGACGCGTCTGTTTGCTTTGAGGCAATAAATGCAGTTCTTTTTTTAATAACGGATAATGTTTGATGTGGCATTGATCTAGGACAAAACTGACTTGATTGAATCCTCTTTCGCTCAGTCGTTCTGTTGAGATTGGAATCGCACAGATCAACCAATTTTTAAATGGGCGTAATGCGTGGACTAATTCTAAAGAAAACGTAGTTGCTAGTAACGTTTCTCGATTAAATTTGTAGCGTTGTAGCCATTCTTTCATCCCATCTTCATAGCAATAAAGCGCATGATGCTGAAAATCGTAGTCTGGGTAAAGTTGGTGCCACTTTTGACAATCGAAACAAGTACTTGAAATAAGAGGTTTACGACAAGTCGGACAACTAGATGTGGGAATGGGTCGAAACCGTGATCGACAAGAAGCACACAATTCAACGGGTCTATACTGCATTGTCAATATTTCAGTAAACGTAAGATTGCGAATGATCTCTCGTTGACAATAGCTACACTTCATCGTCTTTTGCCAATTGGTTCATTCGTTTAATTTCCGTACATGCCTTTTTGATTGCTGCTGTTTTACGACGATGCAAAAACCATACTTCTCCACACGCAATATTACCTTTGCGATCAACTCTACCAGCAATTTGAACGAGAGCTGATTTTGAGTAAACGCTATGATCTGCTGCCAACACGACAACAGATACTGCATCAAACGTGACACCTCGTTCTAAAATAGTCGTGGTCACTAAAATATGATATGCTTTTTGTCGTGCTTTTGTGACGATTTCTTGACGTAACGATTCATTAGCATGTACCCGTTCAATCTGAAAATTTGGGAGTGCTTGATGCAACACTTGAAAGACTTGCTCTACCAATGCAATACTCGGACAAAATACTAATGTAAATTGTTTTTTGGCTAAATGATCAAGTAATCGGATTAGTTTACGACGTGTCATTCCCTTTATTTGTTGCCAATCACGATCAAAGTACAATCGTGGTACTGGAAGTTTTCTTCCATGGAAACGTCTAGGTAACGTAAGGATCTGTGTTGTTTTAGAAAGTTCACTTAACAATAGTTTGGACGGAGTTGCGCTTAAAAAAATACGAACACCTCCTGGTTTTATCGCTTGCTGTTGTGCAAAAAGTAGCAGTGGATCCCCTTCATATGGAAACGCATCGGCTTCATCTAAAATCAATAAATCAAAGGCATGATAAAAATGGATCAATTGATGGGTCGTACAGATTGTTAAATTCGTATACCGGTATTTTTCTGTCGCTTTTCCATAAAGCAATAAACTATCGGCTTGCGGAAAAGCCGTTGATAGCCGTGGGAATAACTCTAAACAGACATCGATACGAGGCGAAGCGATCACGACTCGCCCTCCTTGGTTTAAACTATACTCAATAATCGGAAACATCATTTCCGTTTTGCCTGCCCCTGTCACTGCCCAAACCAACTGATCTTGCTTTTGCTTTACTCCGATCAAAAGTGCGTCGGCTACTTGCTCTTGAGCCTTTGTCAACGTTCCTTCCCATTGACAAGTTAATGATTGGAATGACTGATCGGATGGTGTAACCATTAATCCATCTTGTATCGTGACTTTGCCATAGCGCGCGCAGTTCGGACAATAAATCATAGGATGGTCTTTGGGAAATTTAAATAGAAAATTGCATCGTTGACAATGAAAGTTCCCTTGAATCTCTTGTAATGCTCGGCGCATTTCACATGCTTTATCAAATGGTACAACGTGTACTTTCCCTTCTTGCATAAGCTTCACCTCAACTAAAGATACGCAAAAAAAAGCAGCTGAATCGCTCAGCTACTTTTTTCTTCAAGAAGTTTACAAGCAGAATCTAAAATCCGTACTTCATCCATCATGCCATATGCGGCCATATTGATAACTTCATATGGAATTTGTTTTGGATTGATTAAACGTTCCACAATTGGTCGCAAATATCGGACTTGCGGACTCAGTAAGATTGCATCAGCAGGATGATGGGTAAATTCTGCCTCCAGTTGCGATGCAGGAACGGCAATCAGCTCCAAAGGTAAGTCTTTTGCAAAAATCAGTTTTTGCATTTTGGCTACTAAAATATTGGTCGTAAGTCCTGTCGTACAAATCAGCAAAATCGTTTTTTTCATGGGTATTGTTCCTCACTTTAATCAGTTATGTAATCTTTAAAATTGAAAAATTGCACAGCAAACACTTTTTTTATATACTTTCATGGGAGGGATAGTTATGTTAGATCGTTACATTACCATCACCAAGGATGATCAAGCCGAATTGGAGATCAAAAAATCACGTTTTATTTGTGCATTGCATCGTATCGATACGGAAGAAGAAGCTAAAGCGCTTATTCAAGCGTATAAAAAAAAACATCCAAAAGCCAATCACCATTGTTCGGCATTTATTTTAGGTAAAAAGGCCGAAATTAAGCGTTCTAGCGATGATGGCGAACCGAGCGGTACTGCTGGAGCCCCTATTTTAGACGTATTGGTTCAAAATCAGGTAGTCAATGTATTGGCAGTGGTGATCCGCTATTTTGGAGGAACAAAACTAGGTGCAGGTGGATTGATCCGTGCTTATTCTAGTGCTACCTCACATGCGTTACAACAAATCGGTCGCGTCGAAGTGAGACAAGAACGACAACTCGTACTCACGATCGACTATCATCAAGTCGACAAATTGACGCACTACCTCGAAACGATCGATCAACCGATCGTAGCGACTGAGTATGCTGATACAGTAAAAATCACTTTATGTACTTCCAAACAAGAAAGTTTGATTGCAGCAATCACTGATTTTTTAAATGGGCAGTTACACATTGAGATCAAAGATATCGTCGAAGCTTCGTATCCACTTCAAGACAATAGCTAGGTTAAAAAAGTAGACACTAGGTGTCTACTTTTTTATTTTTCCAAATAAAATTCAAAACGCGATGCCACATATTGCGTACGCACATATTCAAATGGTCGACCTGTATCTAAAAACGATACTTGTCGTAAACGTAAAATCGCATCCCCTTTTTTTACATCTAAAAAATCTGCTACGTGTTCTGTAGCCACGGTAGCTGAAATCGTTTGATTGGCACGACTAATCGTTTTGCCTTCACTAGATAAAGCAGCATATAATGAACGCGTAATTTCTTCTTTAGATAAATGTTGAAACATATCTAGTGGAATCGTCGCTACTTCAAAACAAATGGGTACTTGATCTGCATAACGAATCCGTTCCATGCGAATGACTTGATCATGCTCTTCTAACTGCAATTGTTCCCGCTCACTAGAAGTCGGATTTGTTGTAAAATAAGCTGTTACTTTACTTGAAGGCACACGACCTTGCGCTTCCATAATTTGGGTAAAACTAGTCGTACCGGTCATTTTTTCTTGAACTTTTTGATTGGCTACATAGGTTCCAGAACCAATTTTACGTTCCAAGATCCCTTCATCTGACAATAACTGGATAGCTTGTCGTAACGTCATCCGGCTTACGTCAAAATATTGGGCTAACTCTCGTTCAGACGGTAAACGATCCCCGATCTGCCATTCATTGCGCTCGATTTTTGCTTTTAAAGCATCATGAATTTTGATATAGATAGGTATCTCTGCCATCTAATTCCTCCTTACATCACCAGTGATCAGTGATTTTTCGCTTTCCATTTGATACGATTTTGTGTTAAACGTTTTCCTTTAGGAGCTTCGCGTTTGACCTCTTCATGCTGTTGCTGTGCTTTCGTCAGATCATATACTTCTAATGCTTTTTCTTCGATTGTTTCTTTTAATTTTTTTGTCCATTTCATGTTCAAATTCCTCCTTTTGATTACAATAAAAAAAGAGTATCGAATGCAATATTCGATACTCTTTGCTAAAAGACTGGGGTAGCTGGATTCGAACCAACGCATGAGGGAGTCAAAGTCCCTTGCCTTACCGCTTGGCTATACCCCAATTAAAATGGAGGAGAGTGGATTCGAACCACTGAACCAAAAGGAACGGATTTACAGTCCGCCGCGTTTAGCCACTTCGCTACTCCTCCAAAAGTTGTCTAGAACAACTCGACCTATTTATAATACACTAGTCTTTTCTTTTATGCAAGTAAGTTATCGAATTTTTTTATTCTTGTAAATTCCATTGACGAATAAATAATTCTACAGCATCGTCCATTGTTTTGGCACTGCCGATATGTTCTTCACGTACAAACACTTGAAATTCTTTTGGTGCATATACTAAAATCTCACCAATTGTTTTTTTTCCTAGCATTAGTGTTGCCACTTCATAAGTGTTTCCTTGAATGACTTTTGTTGATTCTTCCATACGAATTTCAGTTTCTTTATTTTTTTTCATTTCGTCACCTCTATTAGAGTTTAGCATAAAAGTATAAAAAAATATAGAATCTTTAAAGCAAGAAACTGTGGCAAAAGTCTATCGTTCCTTCTTAACTTTCAAGAGACCGATATCCTAGGAATAGTTCTCTTGAAAATAAACCGAACCCTTGCTGAAATAGGTGCACCTATTATCGGCAACGATTCGGTTTATTCCGTTTACTGCTCACTTCTCGCGCAGCCCGTTTGACTATGGTTGCACTAGCACTGCATGTGCCTCATATCCTGCATTAGTCAATAATGTTTCGACTGCTTGTGTGTCTGTCGTATCGACTTGTACTTCAATAATCGTTTTTGTCGTTTGGTGATCGACGACGACGGTCACGATACTTAACTGATGATCCGCTAATAATTGTGCAACTTTCGCGATTATTCCTAATTGATCGTCGACGATGGTGATCGCAACTCTCGTCCCACCTTGAGTATAGCCTGTGATTTTTAAAAAAGCATCGAAAATATCATTATTGGTGATGATCCCTACCAAGGTCGTTTCATCCAAAACTGGTAATACAGCAATATTTTTTTGTCGCATTTTTGCAATTGCTTGTTCTAACAATGCATCAGGTGCAATCGTTTCAACTTGTTTTAACATCACATCCCCTACTTTGGTTTTTGTGATTAAATAATTCAATTCATAAACACTTAATGAGGTTGCCTTTGAAGGTAGCGACTCGTGAATGATTCCTTCTGTAATTAATCCAACCAGTTTTTGTTCTTGCATGACAGGTAAGCGATGGATCTCATGTTGCTTCATTAAATCAATTGCATCAAATACAGGTGTATCCGGTGTTACCGTTACAACTGTTTTCGTCATAAAATCTTGAACACTCATCTCTTATCCTCCTAGATACGCTTTTTTGACTTCTTCACTGCTTAATAATTCCTGACCCGTCCCTTCTAATACGATCTTTCCGGTTTCAAGTACATATCCACGATCGGCAATCGATAAGGCCATATTTGCGTTTTGCTCGATCAACAAGACAGTAGTTCCTTGTGCTTTGATTTCCTCGATGATTGAAAAGATTTCGCGAATAAAAATCGGCGCGAGTCCCATCGAAGGTTCATCTAGTAATAGTAATTTGGGTTTAGACATCAAGGCTCGTCCCATCGCCAGCATTTGTTGTTCCCCACCTGATAAGGTCGCTGCATCTTGGTGCTTTCGTTCTTCTAATACTGGAAATTTGCTAAAGACCTGAGCATAGTCTTCTTTGACTTGTTTGTCCTTACGCAAAAATGCGCCCATCTCTAAATTTTCTTGAACCGTTAACCCTGCAAAAACGTGACGCCCTTCTGGGACTTGTGATAGTCCTGAAGAAACGATTTTTTGTGGAGCCATTTTTTGAATCGACTGGTCCTTAAATGTAATCGATCCATTAGAAGGACGGATCAATCCAGAAATCGTTCTTAAAATGGTTGTCTTCCCAGCTCCATTAGCGCCAATTAAAGAGACGATTTCTCCTTCGTTTACACGAAAAGAGACATCATGAACAGCTTGGATCATTCCATAATGGACCGATAAATTTTCTACGGTTAACATCACAACTCTCCTCCCAAATACGCTTGGATCACACGTGGATTATTTTTGATCTCGACTGGTGTTCCATGCGCGATCACTTGGCCGTACTCCAATACATAGATTCGTTCGCACACGTCCATTACAAGATTCATATCGTGTTCGATCAACACGATCGTTAACCCAAACTCGCGTTGGATCTTACGGATCAATTTTGTTAATTCTGCAGTTTCTTGTGGATTCATGCCCGCTGCTGGCTCATCTAAAAAGAGTACTTTTGGCTTTGTCGCCAAGGCACGTACGATTTCTAATCGACGTTGCTCACCATAAGGCAAGTTTTTTGCTAGCGTATCGATTTTTGATGCCATATCAAAAATATTTAATAATGATAGCACTTCTTCACGCATTCGTGCTTCAGTTTGATAAAATTTAGGCAAGCGAAAGACGCTCGTTAAAAAGCCTTCTTTATTCTTAGCGTTCATGGCGATCAATACATTATCCATTACGGTCAACTCTTTAAATAAGCGAATGTTTTGAAATGTGCGGGACAAACCTAGATCGGCTACTTTGTATGGCTTCATGCCATTTAATCGCTGGTCTTTACCATCAGTATGCAATAACACATCGCCTTCACTTGGCTCATACACACCCGTTAATAAATTGAATAATGTCGTTTTTCCAGCTCCATTTGGTCCGATCAGACCAATCAACTCATTTTCATTTGCTTCAAGGTTGACACGAGAGACCGCCGTCAATCCACCAAAATGTTTGGTTAAATTATTTACCGTTAATAGGGGCATTCGTGTCCTCTCCTTTCTTCGTAAACCGATCAAATATCCGTTTTACTGAAAATTCCCAAGTACCCAAAAGTCCACTTGGTTTAAAGATCATAATAATAATTAAAGCCAATGCATAGATGATCATCCGTAAACTTCCGAAATCTTGTAAGTACATATTGATAATCCCTAAAACCACAGCTGCAACAATGGCACCCGTTGTGCTGCCCAAACCACCGAAGACAACGATGATCAAGATATCAATTGATTTGTTAAAGGTGTAGTCGCTTGGGAATACGGATTGTTGGTAACTTGCATAAAGTGATCCGGCAAGACTTGCAATCATCGCGCCAAAGACAAATGCGATTACTTTAAATTTAGTAGTGTTTACTCCCATCGATTCTGCTGCAATTTCATCTTCACGAACAGCTAAAGTTGCACGACCAGAACCACTATTGATAAAGTTTGACACAAATAAGATACTAATAAATGCAAAGATGAATACAATCTGCCAATTACTAAATTCTGGAATACCAAAGATCCCAGAAGGCCCATTGGTTAACCATCCCATATTAACGATCAAGATACGGATAATTTCAGAGATCCCTAGAGTCGCAATCGCTAAATAGTCTCCTTTTAGTCGTAGCGTAGGAATACCAACTACTAATGCTACAACTCCCGTTACGATCATCCCTACGATCAAGGCAAGTACAAATCCACCAGCTGTAGGCATTTGACTTGTAATGATCGCACTCGCATATGCACCGATCGCCATAAATCCAGCATGTCCTAATGAAAATTGACCAGAAAATCCAATGATCAAATTCAAACTGACAGCTAACATGATATTGATCCCGATATTGACAATGATAGCATCGGTAAAGATATTGATTGCACCACCGTTATACAAGCCGAATAATGCAAAATAGAACACCAAGGCAATCAGCAGCCAAACGAGATTGTATTTTAAATTTTTTTTCATTTAAGCTACCTACACTTTCTCTTTAATATTTTTACCTAAGATACCTGCTGGACGAATCAATAAGATTAAAATCAAGATCGCATATACTAATGCATCTTTATAAGCAGACAATCCTAATGCCGTTGAGATCGTTTCAACTAGCCCAATCACAAATCCACCCACTGCAGCTCCTGGAATCACACCGATTCCACCTAAAACAGCCGCTACGAATGATTTCAATCCAGGCACAACACCCATCATTGGATCGATCGAATTATAATACAATCCAATCAGCATTCCACCAGCCGCAGCAAGTGCTGAACCTAGTGCAAACGTAAATGAGATCGTCCGATTAACATTGATTCCCATCAACTGGGCAGCATCAGGATCGACACTCACTGCACGCATCGCTTTTCCCATGCGTGTTTTTTTGATGATCAATTGAAGCAAGATCATCAAGATCAAGGAAACACCTAAAATCAATAATTGGATATTGCTTACCGATAAAAAGCCGAGATTGTACGTTTGACGTTCAATTGCTTGTGGGAACGAACGTTTATCTGGAGTAAAAAAGTAGATCATCACATTTTGCAATAAATAAGATACTCCAATTGCCGTAATCAAGGCTGAGATACGTGTCGATTTACGTAGCGGACGGTATGCCAAAATTTCAATCATCACACCTAACGCCGCACAGCCGATCATCGATAAAATCATCGCTGGGAAAAAGCCTAACCCTAATTGTTTGATTAAAAAATACCCAATAAAACTTCCGATCATATAGACTTCACCGTGTGCGAAGTTGATCAATTTTATAATTCCATATACCATTGTGTATCCTAGTGCCATTAAGGCATAAATACTTCCTAAAAATAGTCCGTTGACTAATTGTTGGATAAGCATTTCCATATTATCTATCCTTTCTTAAAAAGAAACTGGAACAAAACCATCTGACGATTTTGCTCCAGTCTACCTTTTTATTTATGGTTCAACTGTTACGGCAGAACTTTCTTTACCGTCTTTGTATTCGATCACGACTACTGATTTTTCAGGATTATGATCTTTGTCTACTGTAATATTTCCTGTTACTCCAACAAAATCTTTCAAGTTTGCTAATCCTTTTGTAATAGCTTCAGAATCCGCAGACTTTTCATCTTCGATTGCTTTTTTCACCATGTTCATCGCATCATAGGCTAAAGCATTAAATGTTGAAGGTTCTTTACCATATTTTTCTTTAAAAGCATCGATAAATGGTTGGACTGTATCATTTGCAGGAGCTAACGTAGAAAAGTGGCCGGTATAATACACATTCGTTACGTTTTTTGCTCCAGCTAATTCAATCATTTTCTCATCACCAAAACCATCCGCCCCTAAAATCGGTTGTTCGATCCCCAATTCGCGCGCTTGTTTGATGATCAAACCAGCCTCTTCATAGTAACCTGGGATATATAAAACATCAAAATCCGTATTTTTTAGTTTCGTTAAGACTGCTTGGAAATCTTTATCTCCTTTAGTAAAGTTTTCTTCTAAGACGACATCACCTTTATAAGTTTCTTTAAAGGCTTTTGTTAACCCAATAGCGTAATCACTTGAGTTATCGCCTAAAATCGCAACTTTTTTAGCATCTAGATTTTTTTGTGCAAATTCCGCTAACACTTTCCCTTGGAAACTATCTTGGAAACTAGAACGAAATACGTAAGGTTGTACTTTACCATTAGTCATCGTTACCGAATCATCTGTTCCTGAAGGTGTGATCATTGGTACTTTAGCTTTTGTGATATTTGGTGTGGCTGCTTTGGTTGCTCCAGAAGTTGCTGGCCCAATGATTGCTACCACTTTATCATTCGTTGCTAGGTTTGCCGCAACAGTAGCTGCTTCATTATTATCTGATTTATTGTCTTTGACGATCAATTCGACTTTTTTACCTAAAATTCCACCATCTTTATTGATTTGATCAACGGCTAATTCAATTCCTTCTTTTTCTTGCGTACCGTATCCAGCAACGTCACCAGATAACTCTAAATTAGCCCCGATTTTAATCGTATCACCAGATGGTTTATTGCCACCATCGCTACTATCTTTTCCAGTAGGACCCGCACTACATGCGCTTAACAAAACAAGACCCGCAAACAAAAACGCAAATTTTTTCTTCATTTAGATGTTCCTCCCTTATTTTCCGTTTGAATATGATTCATAATATACCGAAAATTAAAACGAAAGTCAACGAATTTTCAGAATATTTTCTTTATTCTGTCACTATTTGGCAAAGATAATAAAATAACAAAAAAGAAGGAAACGATATTACTCGTTTCCTTCTTTATTTTCGTATTTTGGTTCCACTTTATCTACTCTATTGCGTCCTAGCGAAAACTGTTCTGGCACATAATCTAGTCCACCTTGGACAAATGGATGGCAACGCGCAATTCGAGCGCTTCCCATCGCAACACCTTTGATTGCTCCGTGGACTTCAATTGCTTTGATCATGTAGCTAGAACACGTAGGATAATAACGACAACTCGGTGGAAATAAAGGAGAAATCCCTTTTTGATACCCTCTTACAAGCGTAATCAATGCTTTTTTCATGTATTTACCTTCTTTGTTAAATAAAAAACGTAAAAATATGTTGCCATAACTTATCGCTAAACACACCAAATGGCGACCCGTCACCAAACACACCATAGCCGATCATCAGCCCGATGAAAAAAAGTAAAAAGGCGATGATCATCACGATCAACACTTTGAATAAAGCCAATAAAACTGGTTGTGTCGTTCTCAATGGATTCACACTCCTAAGCGTTTACTGTAGCGTTTACTGCGTTAGTATCTGAAACTCGTTCAACGTCTGCACCTAATCCTTGTAGCTTTTTATGGAACTCATAATAGCCACGATCTAGATATTTCAAATTACGCACACGAGTGATTCCATTGGCACGTAAACCTACTAAGATCAAAGCAGCAGCGGCACGCAAATCTGTTGCGTTTACGATTGCCCCTTGCAAGTCTGCAGTACCTTCGATCAAGGCAACATTACCGTCGATTTTCACATCTAAATTCATACGGCGCATTTCTTCTAAATGTTGGAAACGATTTTCAAATACTGTCTCCGTCACTACACTACGACCGTTTGCTACTGCTTGGATAGCAGTCATTTGTGCTTGCATGTCTGTAGGGAAACCTGGATGTGGCATCGTTTTAACTGTCGTAGCGTTTAATGTTTTAGGTCCAACGATACGGATTCCTTCTTCAGTCTCGATTACTTTTGCACCCATTTCACTCAATTTTGATAGTAATGGACGGTTATGTTCAGCGATCGCATCTTCGATCAATACATCTCCTTGTGTCATCGCAGCGGCTACCATAAAGGTTCCAGCCTCGATACGATCTTGAACGATTGCATGTTTGACTGCGTGTAATGCTGTTACACCTTCGATTCGCATTGTTTCTGTTCCAACACCATAGATTTTTGCGCCCATTTTATTTAAAATATTCGCTAGATCCACAATCTCAGGTTCGCGCGCGACATTGCTGATGATAGTAGTTCCTTTTGCTTTGACAGCAGCCATCATAATGTTTTGTGTTGCCCCAACACTTGGAAAATCTAAGTAGATCTCTGCTCCAGTCAATTCATCTGCAATCGCTTCGATATACCCATCTTTTTGGATGATTTTTGCTCCTAGTGCTTGGAATCCTTTTAAATGTAAATCGATAGGGCGTTTTCCAATCGCACACCCCCCTGGCATCGCCACTTTTGCATGACCGTTACGCGCTAAAAGAGGACCCATCACAACAATTGATGCGCGCATTTGGCTCACATATTCATATGGAGCTTCGATATGTAATTCTTTTGTTGCATCGATGATCACTTCATTTTGCTCTTGATTGAACGTTACACTAGTATTTAACTGGCGAATCACTTCATTCATTGTAAATACATCGGATAAAATCGGTACATTATGTAAAGTTGTAATCCCTTCTTCTGCTAATAACGTTGCTGCTAAAATGGGTAAAACGGCATTTTTTGCACCTTCAATTTTTACCGTTCCCTTTAATTGTTGACCACCTTTAACGATGATTTCTTCCATAGTTGTTCCCTCCAAAGGAATCAAAAACATAGCTTTGATTCTTTTTCCTATTTTTTAAAAACCGACTGTGACTAAATTTTTACTTAAGATGATTATTTCTAAAAAGAATTGGCTTGCTAAATACCCTAAGCCGATTGCCATAAGTAATAGCAAAATTTTAAGTTGAGTGGTTTTTTGTTTTTGAAATAATGTCTCAAAACGTAAGGCTTGCAAACTCCAAAAGGCAAGATAAATAAACGTCAAATGACTACAAAAACGAATGATAATATCGACTCCATAAACTTGCATCTTTCATTGCTCCTTTAACAAAAAACTCATGAGTCCATAATATCACAAAACGAAGGGTAAAAAAATAAATTATGCTTGAAAAAAGAAAGAGCCTCCATTTTGGAGACTCTTACTGGTGTTTAGATACATTGATTCGATTGACGGCACGATGAAGCGCGACCGTTGCGCGTCTTACTTCATCGATATCTTCACGCTGCTTTGCTTCTTCGATCAAACGTTCTGCACGCATTTTCGCACGTTCAGCACGTGAAACATCGATATCGCGTTCACGCTCGGCGCTATCCGCTACGATCGATACTAGATTATCACGCATTTCTAAAATCCCACCGTTGACCGCGATCCAATCCACATGCGTATCCGAGTCCACACGTCTTACTTTCACTTCATCGATCATTAAAGGAGCAATAATCGGTGCATGGCGTGGTAGGATCCCTAGTTCACCGCTGATCGTTTTCGCGACGACCATTGTAGCATGGTGATCATAGACAATCCCATTTGGTGTAACGACATTGACCGTTAATTGTTGTTCCATGAGACACCTCTCCTTTAATAGCCTAGCGTTTTCGCTTTTTCTACAACTTCTTCGATCCGTCCAACACTACGGAAAGCTTCTTCAGGAAGATCATCGTACTTCCCGTCAAGGATTCCTTTAAAGCCATTGATCGTTTCTTGAACCGGAACATAAGACCCTGGTTGGCCCGTAAATTGTTCCGCTACGTGGAAGTTTTGCGATAAGAAGAATTGGATTCTACGTGCACGCGCAACCAAGACTTTTTCATCTTCAGATAGCTCATCCATCCCTAAAATAGCAATGATATCTTGCAATTCCCGGTAACGTTGCAAGGTGTGTTGCACTTCAGTTGCAATATGATAATGCTCTTCACCAACGATTTCCGGTGCTAATGCACTAGAAGAAGACGCTAATGGATCAACTGCGGGATAAATCCCTTGTTCTGTCAACTTACGTTCTAAGTTCGTTGTCGCATCTAAATGGGCGAAAGCTGTTGCAGGAGCCGGGTCAGTATAGTCATCGGCAGGTACATAGATTGCTTGGATCGATGTGATCGATCCTTTTTTCGTCGATGTGATCCGTTCTTGCAATTGACCCATTTCTGTAGCCAATGTTGGCTGATACCCTACTGCTGAAGGCATACGACCTAATAACGCTGATACTTCAGAACCTGCTTGAGTAAAGCGGAAAATATTGTCGATAAACAACAACACATCTTGTCCTTCAACATCGCGGAAATACTCGGCAATCGTTAATCCTGTTAAGGCAACACGCATCCGTGCACCAGGCGGTTCATTCATTTGACCAAATACCATGGCTGTTTTTTCGATAACACCTGAGTCTTTCATTTCATAATATAAGTCATTTCCTTCACGTGTTCGTTCGCCTACCCCTGTGAAGACGGAAATCCCACCATGCTCTTGTGCGATATTGTGGATCAACTCTTGAATCAAGACCGTTTTTCCTACACCGGCTCCACCGAATAATCCAACTTTCCCACCTTTAAGATAAGGCGCTAGTAAATCGATTACCTTGATCCCAGTTTCTAAGATCTCAGTACTTGTACTCAATTCATCAAAATTAGGCGCTTTTTTGTGGATTCCACTACGCGGTGCATCTTTAGGAAAAGGAGTTTCTAAATCGATTGTATCTCCCAACACGTTGAATACACGACCTAGCGTTTCCGTTCCTACAGGTACAGAAATCGATTCGCCCATATCGACAACTTCCATCCCACGTTGCAATCCATCTGTTGATTCCATTGCAATTGCACGAATAATTCCATCGCCTAATTCTAATGCTGCTTCTAAAACGACTTTTGTTTTATTCGCATCATTTTTATAAACAACCAATGCATTGTTGATATCTGGTAGTGAGTGATCTAATGAAAACTCTACGTCAACAACTGGTCCGATAACTTGAACAATTTTGCCTGAACTCATTTATTCTCCTCCATTCACTCAAAAATCATTCGAGCGCAGCTGCACCACCAACAATTTCGGTAATTTCTTGTGTAATGGCACCTTGACGTGCTCGATTGTATGAGATCGTTAAATCATCAATAATATTTTTCGCATTATCTGTAGCAGTTTTCATCGCAGTCATCCCAGCAGCATGTTCTGCTGTTTTCGCATCCACGATGGCACCATAGATTAGGCTTTCTGCATATTGTGGCAATAGTTGCGCCAAGATCTCTTCACGTGACGGTTCAAAAATATACTCTTGTTCGTACGTTTTCGCTTCACTAGGATCAAGATCGACGATCGGCAACATTTTTTCCACCCGAAATTGGCTCGTCAACGAATTGATATGATGGTTATAACATACATATAACTCATCAAATACGCCACTTTGATACATCGATGTCGCCGTATTGACGATTTTTCGAACTTCTTCAAAACTTGGCTGATCAGATAGATTACGCAGTTCATAAGCTAATGTAATGCCTCGTGTCTTGAAAAAGTCAGCACCTGTAGCCCCGATGGAGATCATAACGTACTCATCTGGTGATGTATGGTCTTCATTGATCATCGTCAGCATTTGTTTTAATATCGAACTATTGTAGCCACCTACTAATCCGCCATCTGAAGTGATCACGATATACCCAGTCTTTTTTACTGGACGGCTGATTAGCATACTGCCGTAATTGATGCCCACAGAAGAAGCAGGAACAGTTGCTAAGTCAGTCAACTGTTGTGCTGCTAAGTGGGTTACGATCTCTCTTACTTTTGATGCATAGATTTGAAATTTTCTCGAATGTGCTTCTGACTTGGTTAACTTCGCCGCAGAGACCATTTGCATCGCATTGGTAATTTGGCTCGTTTTTTTCGTTGAAGCGATTCGTTGTTTAATTTCATTTAAAGACGCACCCATCCTTATTCACCTCTTCTTTGCTTGTTACGCTTTCGTTAATGATGCAAGGAATAATTCTTTGCAGCCATTGATTGCTTGATCAAGAATTTTTTCTTCAGGTAAATCTTTTGTAGTGCGAATCGTTTCAAAGATTTCTGGTGCATTATTTTGAATGTAGTCAAACAATTGCGATTCAAAATGTAAGATTTCTTCCACCGGAATACTATCGATAAATCCGTGCGTTAAGGCATATAAGATCACTACTTGTTTTTCAACTGGTAACGGCTCATGTAATTTTTGTTTTAAAATTTCGACAGTACGTCGTCCACGATTTAATTTTGCTTGTGTCGCTGCATCCAAGTCAGAACCAAATTGTGTAAATGCTTCTAATTCACGATAACTCGCTAGGTCTAGACGCAAAGTACCGGCTACTTTTTTCATGGCCTTAATTTGAGCTGAACCACCTACACGAGATACAGAAAGTCCAGCAGCTACTGCAGGACGGATCCCTGAATAGAATAAATCACTTTCTAAAAAGATCTGACCATCTGTAATCGAAATGACGTTCGTTGGGATATAAGCTGAGATATCACCAGCTTGCGTTTCAACAAACGGCAAGGCCGTCATCGACCCACCACCAAGTTCGTCACTCAATTTTGCAGCACGTTCTAATAAACGAGAATGCAAGTAGAACACATCACCTGGATAAGCCTCACGACCTGGAGGACGTCTTAATAGTAAAGACAATTCACGGTATGCGACCGCTTGTTTAGATAAATCATCATATACGATCAACACATGCTTGCCGTTATACATAAATTCTTCACCCATTGCAGCTCCGGCATATGGTGCGATGTAGAGCATTGGTGCTGGTTGTGAAGCTCCGGCTGATACAACGATTGTATAGTCTAATGCGCCGTAACGTCGCAACGTTTCAACTTGTGCACGCACCGTTGAATCTTTTTGTCCGATAGCTACGTAGATACAAATCATATCCTGACCTTTTTGATTGATGATCGCATCGATCGCAATCGAGGTTTTCCCAGTTTTACGGTCACCGATAACAAGTTCACGTTGACCACGACCGATCGGTACTAATGCATCGATGGCTTTTAATCCAGTTTGCATCGGTTCATCTACAGATTTACGTTGCATAACACCAGGAGCTGCCGCCTCAACTGGACGTGTACGCGTAGTTTTAATATCACCTAAACCGTCAATTGGTTGTCCTAATGAATTGACGACACGACCAATCAAAGCGTCTCCTACTGGTACTTCCATGATTTTTCCAGTACGTTTTACTTTATCGCCTTCTCGAATCGATTCGAAATCACCTAAAATGATAATTCCGACATCATTTGACTCTAAATTTTGTGCCATACCAAATGAACCATTCGCAAACTCTAGTAATTCACCGCTCATAGCATTTTCCAATCCATGCGCACGTGCGATTCCATCTCCGACATACGTTACCGTTCCTACTTCTTCAACGGAAAGTTCATGATGATAATTTTTGATTTGTTCTTTAATCAAGGCACTAATTTCTTCTGCTTTAATCGACATTTAGTTCACCTCTCATCAATTATCTACTCTGATAATCTCATTCGTAATTCTTCTAAGCGACTCTTTACACTACCGTCCACAACTTGATGATTGGCTTCAACCACAACACCACCAATAATCGATGGATCAAGTTTTTCTGTAAGTTGAGCCTTTTGATATCCTAATAAAGGCGCAACTTGCGCTTCGATCGCGGATTTTTGTTGGGCTGTCAATTCAACGGCGGTTGTGACTGTACCAATAATCAATCCTTGTTTATCGTCAAAGCGTCGTTCATATTCTTTGATAATCAATAAGAGATCATCCATCCGATTGTATTCAAATACAACCGCTAAAAAGTTTTGGATCAATGGATCAAATGAGGGTGTCAATGCGCTTAAAATGGCTTGTTTCTCAGTCATTTCTAAACGGACATCACTTAAAATCTCTCCAAGATCAGTAACTTCAGTGAACACTTGACGCAGTACGAGTAATTGTTCATAAACCGCTTGTTCTTGATGCACTTCTGTCGCCAATTCAAAAAGTGCCTTAGCATAGCGTTTACCAACTGTAGCTTTATCGAGTTTCATTTGTAGATCCTAATGTATCAATGTATGTTTCAATCAATGCTTCATGCGCATCTTTAGTGAGTTCTTTGCGTAAGATTTGTTCAGCAATTTGCAATGAAATCGCTGCGACATCCTCTTTAACGGCTTGATACGCTGCATCTTTTTCAATGGCGATATCCGATTGCGCTTTTGTTTTCAAACGAGATGCTTCGTCTTTTGCATCTTCTACAATCGTTTGGCGAGTCATCTCTCCATTGTCTTTTGCTTGTTGAATGATCGTCGCTGCTTCAGCACGAGAGTTCAACAACTGAGCTTCCCGTTCTTGTTCTAGAGCAGCGGCTTTTAGTCTTGATTGTTCTGCAGAGTCGATATCATTTGCGATTTTGTCTTCACGTTGTTTCAACATTTCACTTACTGAACCCCAAGCAAAGTGTTTTAGCAACAAGAGCAAAATCAACATCGCGCCACTTACGACAATAATATTGCCCCAAGTCGTGTTTTGGACTTCTGCTACTACCAATTGATTAAGCATCGCGCAACTTCCTTTCGTCGTTTCTCGTTTTAGTTTAGGCTATTTTTTATTGACCAAAAACTAAAATAAAGGCAATTACGACCCCTAAAATCGGCACCGCTTCAACTAAACCAACTCCGATAAACATTGTTGAACGCAATTGACCTGACATTTCTGGTTGACGTGCCATTGATTCGATTGTTTTTGAAATTACCATCCCATTACCTACTCCAGCTCCGATAGCTGCTCCAATAATGATTAAACCCGCTGCGATAAAATTCATGTGTATTTCCTCCTAAGTGTGTTTTAATGTTCTGCTTCGATTTTGTGACTGAGATAAACCATTGATAGTGTAACAAAAACATAAGCTTGGATTGCTCCAATAAATAATGAAAAGGCGATCCAGATCATTTCTAATGGTAATGCGATCGGTAACGACCACCATCCTAAGCTAATGAACATATTCGCAAGCAAGCCTAATAGCACTTCTCCTGCGAAAATATTTCCATATAACCGTAGACCCAAGGTAATAATATTGGTAAATTCTTCGATCAATTTGATTGGCAGCAAGAATCCAACCGGTTTTAAATACGAATTTACTAGATATCCCTTAAACCCAAATTGCTTCACTCCAAAGAAATGCGTCATCGCGATCACCATTAACGCTAGCGTCAATGTAACTGCAGGATTAGCAGTTGGTGATTTCCATAACGTGAGTTCATTTCTTAAAATGATCCGTGTCACTAGTCCAATCTCATTGGCTACAAATACAAATAAAAACAACGTAACCGCGATTAAGTGATACGATTTCACTTCTTTGCTTGGCAAATTATCTGCCACGACTTTACGAACAAAATCAATGACCCATTCAATAAAGTTTTGTTTACCAGTAGGCTTCAATTTCAAGTTCCTTGTGCAGACGAACACAATCAAAAAGACAATTAAACACGACAATAATGTCATCAATAGCACAGTCCCATCAAACCAAATCGGCCCAATATGAAACAATAGAGATTGTTCTTCCAAAACAGCTCACCTCTTTTCAACCAAAACCCCAAAAATGATTTTGTGATTTTTCAATCATTCTAAACAACAACGGTATCATACCACCACTAATGCAAAAATTCAAAGTGTTTTCTTCATTTTTTCAAACAAAATCGTGAATTTGAAAAAAAACGAGCTTCATTACATTTGTAAGCGACATCATACCGTTTTTGTCATACTTGCTTATGTCTAATGCTATCAGAATCGACAGTAAATTCAAAGCAAGTTTTATTGATTTTCGTCAATTTTTTTAATAATTTTTCAACGCTCGACTAATTTGACGATCTTGGTCTTTGCGTTTTAATGTTTCGCGTTTATCATACTCGCGTTTTCCTTTGGCAATCCCAATCAAAACTTTCGCATACCC
Source organism: uncultured Enterococcus sp. (assembly GCF_913775425.1). Classification (GTDB taxonomy): domain Bacteria; phylum Bacillota; class Bacilli; order Lactobacillales; family Enterococcaceae; genus Enterococcus_G. The sequence continues at coordinate 9,069 of NZ_CAJYIS010000020.1, read as the reverse complement.
GTCTTTGATATAGACTTTTAAAGGGACTACGGTGATTCCGGCATTTTTGGTTTCACCAAACAACTTTTGGATTTGTTTTTTATGCAAAAGCAATTTTCGAGTACGTAAAGGATCATGGTTGAATAAATTCCCTTGTTCATAAGGACTGATATGCACGTTGTACAAAAAGGCTTCCCCATTTCGTACACGTACAAATCCATCTTTTAAATTGATTCGACTATTGCGAATCGATTTGATCTCGGTTCCTTGCAAGACGATACCCGCTTCCATCGTATCTAAAATGCTATAATCATGCCGTGCTTTTTTATTTTGAGCAATTAAACGGCCTTCTCCTTTTGGCATAGAGCTACTCCTTTACTTTTTTTTAGGACCTTTCTTTTTCTTTACACCTTTATAAAACGGTTTTTTCTTTCCTTTTTTCGACATTTTCTTTTCTTTAAATCCATTTTTTCCTCCCGCGCGTTGCACCTTTTCTTTAACGGCAGAAGAAGCTTTTCTCTTTTGACGTGATCCACTCTCAATCGGTAACGTTTCGACTTCCTCTGAAGAAAGGAGTTCAAAATCAATCTCACGCGTTTCTGGGTCAGACTTGGTTACGCGGATCAAGACTTTTTGACCGATTTTAAATGTTCGACCTGTACGTTCACCAACTAAAGCGAGATGTGTTTCCACAAAATGATAATAATCGTCTTTTAAAGCATTGATATGGATCAATCCTTCAACTGTATTCGGTAATTCAACAAAGAATCCAAATTTAACGACGGAGCCAATGATTCCTTCAAATTCTTCGCCAACATGATCGGCCATAAATTCGGCTTTCTTCAGCGCATCGACTTCACGTTCTGTTTCGACTGCTCGACGTTCCATTTGTGAACTGTGTAAAGCGATATCTGGCAATTGTTCTTCCCATTTTTTTTGCGTTTTTTCGCTGCGATCTGCTAGATACGTACGGATCAAACGATGTACGATCAAATCAGGATAACGACGGATCGGAGAAGTAAAGTGTGTATAATAATCCGCAGCTAAGCCGTAATGTCCTAGATTTTCTTCTGCGTATTTTGCTTGTTGCATGCTTCTTAACAATACTGTACTGATAACTGGTGCTTCTGGGCGCCCTTCAACTTCTTTTAAAACAGTTTGTAATGCTTTTGGCGTAATCGATCCATTTGTTTGCTTCACCAAAATTCCTAACGCTGCTGCAAAATCAAAGAATCGTTTTAATTTTTCTTCTTTTGGATCTTCATGGATTCGATAAATAAATGGCAACTGCTGAGTAGCAAAATGTTTTGCGACTGTTTCATTCGCAGCCAACATAAAGGATTCGATCATTTTCTCACCGACACCACGTGTACGCACACGAATGTCTAAAGGATGCCCATTTTCATCTACAACAACTTGAGCCTCACGATCTTCAAACGAAACCGCTCCTCTATTTTGGCGCATCGTATCCAATAACGCATGTAAATCTGCCATCTCTTCAAACATTGGAACTAGTTTTTCATAGCGCTGACGTGTTTCTTGATCTTGTTCTTCAATAATTTGATTGATTGCCGTATAAGTCATACGTTCTGTTGTTTGAATGATGCTTGGGAAAATATCGTATTTTATAATCGAACCTTGTGCATCGATCTCCATTTCACAACTCATCGCTAAACGTGGTACGCGAGGATTTAGTGAACAAATCCCATTAGATAAGCGTTGTGGTAACATCGGAATCACACGATCGGTCAAGTAGACACTTGTTCCACGCTCAAATGCTTCACGATCTAGTGGCGATTGTTCCGTCACATAATAGGATACATCGGCAATATGAACTCCTAAAAAATAGTGCCCGTTCGCCAACTTTTTGACAGTGACCGCATCGTCCAAGTCTTTTGCATCTTCCCCATCAATCGTGACTAACAATTGATCTCTTAAGTCTCGACGATCTTTAAAATCATTAGGATCAATCGTATCACTCACTGCATCAGCTTGCGCGATCACATCATCTGGAAATGCCATTGGGATCCCATGTGCTGCGATTACAGATACAATATCCATTCCTGGATCATTTTTATGACCTAGTGTTTGAATCACAAGTCCTTCTGCACTTTTGGCATATCCTTTTTCAGGATAATGTGTCAAAGTTACTTTCACGATAGCACCATCTACCGGTCTTATCCCTTCTGCGGATACAAATACTTTGACACCATTAATCTTTTTATCTTTAGGCGTCACGTAACCATAGAGATCGGTATCTTTGATTTCTGCTTCGTCAAATAAATGAAATTCGCCTACCACTTCTTGAGCCGCGCGCTCACGAATCTCGACAACTTTGCCTTCTGCTCCCTTGTCACTACCTGGTTGCGCTACCTTTGTGATATCGATCGCCACTATGTCGCCATCCATCGCATATCCCGTTGCTTCTTGCGGAATGTATACATCTGCTTCATCCTCTGAGATACTCACAAAACCAAAACCACGTTCGTTGCCACGAAATGTCCCTTCCACTAAAAAGAGCGGTTGTGGCAATTGGATATTGCCTTTTTTATTAAGCATAATCGACCCTTCACGCTCCATTACAGCGATCGTTTGCACTAGTGTTTTAAATTCTGCACTTTTTTCTAAACCTAACCCTTTTGCTAAAGCTTCCATCGTGATACTTTTTTTCTCTTGTTGCGTAAGATACGCTAAAATATTTTCTTTAATTGTTTGTTTCATACTACTCCTCATTCCAAGAAAGTGTTTGTAAAAATGCCACAACATCTTGTTCAAACTGCTTTCTTTCTGGTCCTACCGTAACAACATGTCCGCTGTTTGGGTACCAGTTTAATGTAAATTTTTTATCTTTGACCTGTTGAATCGTATTGAATACTGATTCAGCAGGAATCATTTCATCTTGCGCTGCTTGGACAAATAAAATCGGCTGCGTAATCTTTGCTAATTCATCATACGTCATTTGACTATGTTCTTGAATTCCAGCTAATTGTGTAGCTACTTTTTTCGGTACCGTTTCTAGTTCACGTGCCTTTTCATCTGGACTTAAGTCAGTAAATGTATCTAATACCATATTTGCATACCATAAAAAGCTAGTTGGGACATTTGTTTCTACTGGTGTGATCGGCGAACAAAATGAGCCTCCCCCAATGATTTGTGGAATCTGTTGTTCTAATAATCGCATGGCATACATACCGCCCAATGATAATCCAAAGACGGCGATTTGATCATACCCTTTATCCACTAGTAACGTAACAGCAGCTTTTGCTTCTTCAAACCATTGATTAGGACGGGCAGCTAAAATATCATGTGGATCAACCGTTCCATGTCCTGTAAACATTGGTGTGTATACGGTATAGTGTTCTTGTTCTAATTTACGGGCAAGCATTCGGACATCATTTGGACTTCCTGAATAGGCATGAAACAAGATGACCGCTTTCTTACTTTGCTCGCTAAATATTGGCTTTGGTGTAACAAATTTCTTCTTCACTTTTATTAAACTCCTTTAACTTCCTAAATCTAGAAAAAAAACCTCCCATTTCTGAGAGGCAAAGTTACTATTTTGATGATAAAAATGACAAAAGAAATAGTAAGATAATCCATACAGCTCCTAAGATGGCTGTTGAACGTTGCATCACGGCTTCAAATCCGCGGGCCTTTTGTTTCCCAAACAGTTGGTCAGCACCACCTGTAAAGGCACTTGCTGCGCTATTTTGTTTACTTGGTTGCATCATAATTGTGATCACGATAACGAATGATAAAATAATGACTACCGCTAAAAGAAAATCATACATGTAAAACTTGCCTCCTCTTCAATCAAAAGTCTCTCAAAGTTACTCTATCATACTTAAGGCCAAGTTTCCACTAATATCAAATGAAAGTTTTATCTTTTCCAAACATCTTGATACTTTTCATCTTTTTCGAATTTCGCTTTCACATACGGGCAAATCGGTACGATCTTAATGCCTTCACTACGGGCAAAGTCGACTGCACGGTCGACTAATTGGGCTGCTAATCCTTTTCCTTGATGTGCTGTGTCTACACCAGTATGGTTGATGACCATGGCACCATCCTCTTTAGCCCAAGTAATTTCACCGATTTCTTGTTTTCCTTCAACAATAACGATGCGATTTGCTTCATTTACAAATTCCATTTACTTTTCCTCCTTGATGTTCACTATTGTTACTATTGCCATTGATAACCAAGTTCTTCTAGTACAGAAAGTCTGACTAGGTGCGAATACACCTCACACGTAACAATGGCTGTTCGTTCATTAAATTTAATAATAATTCCTGTAATTTCTTCACCTTGAATATTATTGCATGCTACTGTATCTCCAATTCCAATCATCATAAAGTCCGCCCCCAACATAATGTTTGTTTCTTATACATTATAGTAGTACGTCTGCTTTTTTTTGGAAAGTATAACGCTAGTCATGAAATGAATTTCTCAAAATTTCATCAAAAAAAGCGCTAAACCTTGTCAAAACAAGATCTAGCGCTCCAATTCACATTATATTAATGCTTATTTGTTTTTTAAGTTGTAGAAAGCTTGTAAGCCTTTGTACTCCGCAACTTCACCTAATTGGTCTTCGATACGTAATAATTGGTTGTATTTTGCAATACGGTCAGTACGTGATAAAGAACCAGTTTTGATTTGGCCAGCGTTTGTTGCAACAGCGATATCAGAGATTGTAGAATCTTCTGTTTCACCAGAACGGTGAGATACTACTGCAGTGTATCCAGCTTCTTTAGCCATTTCGATTGCTTCAAATGTTTCAGTTAACGTACCGATTTGGTTCACTTTGATTAAGATTGAGTTCCCAATTCCTTGAGCAATCCCTTTAGATAAGATTTCAGTGTTTGTAACGAATAAATCGTCACCTACTAATTGAACTTTGTCGCCTAAACGTTCAGTTAATAGTTTCCATCCATCCCAGTCATTTTCATCCATACCGTCTTCGATAGTGATGATTGGGTATTTGTTTACTAATTCTTCTAGGTAATCTACTTGCTCAGCAGCAGTACGTTTCGCACCAGTTTCACCTTCGAATTTAGCATAGTTGTATACGCCGTCTTCGTAGAATTCTGAAGATGCACAGTCAAACCCTAGGTATACATCTTTACCTGGTTCTAAACCAGCAGCTTTGATTGCAGCTAAGATTGTTTCTACGCCGTCTTCTGTTCCTTCAAAACGTGGAGCAAATCCACCTTCGTCACCTACAGAAGTTTCTAAACCACGGTCGTGTAAGATTGCTTTTAATGCGTGGAATACTTCAGTACCCCAACGTAAAGCTTCTTTGAATGTTGGTGCGCCAACTGGTAAGATCATGAACTCTTGGAATGCGATTGGAGCATCTGAGTGAGATCCACCATTGATGATGTTCATCATTGGAGTTGGTAATAATTTAGTGTTGAATCCGCCTAAGTAGTGGTATAAAGGCACTTCTAAGTAATCAGCAGCTGCACGAGCAACAGCGATAGAAACACCAAGAATAGCGTTTGCGCCTAATTTACCTTTGTTTGGAGTACCGTCTAAAGCGATCATTGCTTTATCGATAGCCATTTGGTCACGTACATCATAACCAATGATAGCTTCAGCAATCACGTTGTTTACGTTATCTACTGCTTTTGTAACACCTTTTCCGCCGTAACGAGCTTTGTCGCCGTCACGTAATTCAACTGCTTCGTGCTCACCAGTTGAAGCTCCTGAAGGAACCATTCCGCGTCCGAAAGCGCCTGATTCAGTGTATACTTCTACTTCGATTGTTGGGTTACCGCGTGAGTCTAAGACTTCGCGTGCGTAAACATCAGTAATAATTGACATGTTTTGTCTCTCCTTTGAGTTGTGTAATTAATAAGGGGATTCCCTTTAATACTCTTCTATTGTAATGAACTTTTGCTCATACTGCAAATAAAAACTGAAAATGAAAGCGAATTATTTCACTGCATCTAATAATGCTAAGAAAGAATCAGCTTGTAAGCTTGCGCCACCGACTAATGCGCCATCAACGTTTTCTTTTGCCATGTATTCCGCAATGTTTTCAGGTTTCACAGAACCGCCGTATTGGATACGTACCGCTTCAGAAACTTCTTTACCATATAATTTTTCAACGGTTTGACGCACAACGCCACAGATTGTATCTGCAATTGTTGCATCGGCTGATTTACCAGTTCCGATTGCCCAGATTGGTTCGTAAGCGATCACCATTGCGCTAACTTGTTCAGCTGTTAAGCCTTCTAAACCAGCAGTGATTTGCGTTTCGATCCATTCTGCTGTTTGGTTTGCTTCATACGTTTCTAAAGACTCACCACAGCAAAGGATTGGTGTCATGTTGTTTGCAAAAATCGCTTTTGCTTTTTTGTTGATTTCTTGATCTGTTTCGTGGAAATACTCACGACGTTCAGAATGTCCGATAATCACATAATCTACGCCTAGGTCAGCAAGAGCTGCAGGTGAAGTTTCACCAGTGAATGCTCCTTCGTTTTCCCAGTAGCAGTTTTGAGCTGCAATTTTTAATTCTGTTCCTTTAGCTTCAGTCACTAAAGTTTCTAAGAATAATGCAGGTGCTCCGATTACAGAATCCACTGCATCGTTTGATGGAATGGCATTTTTTACCGCTTCAGCAAAAGCTTTTGCTTCAGAAGCTGTTTTGTTCATTTTCCAGTTTCCGGCAATGATTGGTTTACGCATAGATAACTCTCCTTTAATGATCTCGACTTATTTGTCGTTGATTGCTGCTAATCCTGGTAATGTTTTTCCTTCAAGCAATTCTAAACTTGCTCCACCACCTGTAGAGATGTGAGTAAATTTATCTGCAAAACCTAATTGTTCCGCAGCTGCTGCAGAATCACCACCACCGATGATTGTTGTTGCGTCTTTTAATTCCGCAATTGCTTTACATACGCCGATCGTACCTTCAGCAAATTTAGATAATTCAAATACTCCCATTGGTCCGTTCCAGATTACTGTTTTCGCACCTTGTAATTCTTCAGTAAATAATTTCACTGTTTTTGGTCCGATATCTAATCCTTCAAGGTTAGCAGGGATATTTTTTTCGTGAATTTCAATGTGTGCATCATTTGAAAAGTCATCGGCACATACTGTATCGACTGGTAAAATGATTTTTCCATTTGCTTTTTCTAATAAAGATTTCGCAAGATCCACTTTGTCTAATTCACAAATAGACATTCCAACTTCGTATCCTAAAGCTTTGTAGAATGTATACGTCATTCCACCACCGATTAAAATTTTATCTGCAGTGTCAATTAAGTTTTCGATTACGCCAATTTTATCAGAAACTTTCGCTCCACCTAAAATCGCAACCATTGGATGTTCTGGATGTTCCACAACGCCACCAACAAAATTGATTTCTTTTTCCATTACGAAACCTGCAGCAGTTGGAATACCTGTAGAAGCAATTCCGACGTTTGACGCATGCGCACGGTGAGCAGTACCGAATGCATCATTGACAAATACATCACCTAAAGAAGCCCAATATTTTCCTAATTCAGGATCATTTTTGCTTTCTTTTTTGCCATCGATATCTTCAAAACGAGTGTTTTCAAATAATAAAACATCGCCGTCTTTTAAATCGTTGATCGCTGCTTCTAATTTTTCACCGCGTGTTTGATCTACAAAAGTAACATCTTTGCCTAATAATTCAGATAAACGAGTCGCCACTGGAGCTAAAGATTTACCTTCTTTATCTTCTTCAGTTTTTACGCGTCCTAAATGAGAGAATAAAATCGCTTTTCCACCATGATCAATCACGTATTGGATTGTTGGTAATGCTGCTTTGATACGAGTATCGTCAGTGATTTGACCGTCTTTTAACGGCACGTTGAAGTCCACACGTACTAAAACCTTTTTATCTTTCAACTCTAAATCTTGAACTGTCATTTTTGCCATTGAAATTGCCTCCTAGCGCATAATAGTTAACGGATAAATTCCTAAAAAAAAGCGGAGAAGCGCGTCGCTTCCCCGCTTATAACTTGCAAATTAGAATCTACTAAGAAGTGAATCTTATAAATTAGCGAAGTATTCTAAAGTACGTACTAATTGTGCAGTGTATGACATTTCGTTATCGTACCAAGCAACAGTTTTCACTAATTGTTGATCACCCACAGTCATTACACGAGTTTGAGTTGCATCAAATAATGAACCATAAGTAATACCTACGATATCAGAAGATACGATTTCATCAGTTGTGTAACCAAAAGATTCAGTCGCAGCTTTTTCCATAGCAGCATTTACTTCGTCAACTGTAACTTTTTTGTCAAGTACAGTAACTAATTCAGTTAATGAACCAGTCGCAACTGGTACACGTTGAGCAGCTCCATCTAATTTTCCGTTCAATTCTGGGATTACTAAGCCGATTGCTTTAGCAGCACCAGTTGAGTTAGGAACGATGTTTGCAGCAGCAGCGCGTGCACGACGGAAGTCACCTTTAGGATGAGGTCCATCAAGAGTCATTTGGTCACCTGTGTAAGCATGGATAGTTGTCATTAATCCTTCAACAACACCAAAATCGTCGTTTAACGCTTTAGCCATAGGTGCTAAACAGTTAGTTGTACAAGAAGCACCAGAGATAACTGTTTCTTTACCTGTTAAAGTTTCGTGGTTTACGTTGTAAACGATTGTTGGTACATCGTCTCCACCAGGAGCAGAGATAACAACACGTTTCGCACCAGCTTTTAAGTGTAATTCAGCTTTTTCTTTAGAAGTAAAGAAACCAGTACATTCTAAAACGATGTCTACACCTAGTTCGCCCCAAGGTAATTCTTCAGGGTTGCGGTTAGCTAAGATTTTTACTTCTTTTCCGTTTACGTTGAAAGAATCTTCGTGAACTTCAACTGTTCCGTTGAAACGTCCTTGAGTTGTATCGTATTTTAACAAGTGAGCTAACATTTTAGCATCTGTTAAGTCATTGATTGCAACTACTTCGATTCCTGAAACCTCTTGGATACGACGGAATGCTAAGCGTCCGATACGTCCAAATCCATTAATACCTACTTTAACTGTCATTTAAGATTTCCTCCTTATGAAAATCATAAAAAATTTATTTTAAAGGGTTACCCCTTTTAAAATCTC
>NZ_CAJYIS010000019.1 GCF_913775425.1 uncultured Enterococcus sp. | reverse complement strand
TCTGCTGGTTGATCAATTGCTTTATCCACGAAAAACAACGAAAACGGTATTGTTAAATTCAGAATTTATTGAACGTCGTAGTTTTCAACAGTAAAAAAAGACACTCATTGAAGCAACTTTTAAACATCTAAAGAAACGATTGTTTAAAGGCTGCTACATATGAGTGTCTTATTTAGATTCTAATTGTGTCAGCTTAGCAATCACTTGATCGCCTACCCATTCTACTGGGCGCGGTTCAAAAGAACGCAATAACCAAGCTACTCCAGGGATCTTTTTAGAAATAAAAATAGCTTTTGCCATTTCAGTTGAATATTTTCGACCCTTCCCATAAAGTAAGCTAGGACGTACGATCGCACTTGGCAATGGGATATTCTCTAAAAATACTTCGGCTCGCTGTTTTTCACGTAAATACCCTGGATGAAACGGCACACCTTGCGAAGCAGAAATGTAAATAAACGAAAGATGTTTGATATCGCTAACTGCTTGCGTAATGATTTTGACGATTTCATAATGATACCGTCTATACGTAAGATTTTTGGCTTTTTTTTCGGTCAAAATTCCGATTGCATCGACTAAAATATCGCCAGTTTTGATTGTGTCATGCCACTGTTTCGCATCAAAGACATCCGCTTGAATAAACTGAATTTGATCAAACCATGGTTCTGTTCCTTTCGGGCGGCCACTTCTTGAAATACTGATCACTTCATATTGATTGGCCAATGCACGTTTTGCGATGGCTTGACCGACAAAACCACTACCACCAAAAATTACGATTCGTTGTTTTTCCATGAATCCACCCTACTTTCTGTTAGATTTGACTCTTCTTAACTCCAATCCCTGTTATCCCACTGACAATCGAAAATAGAGGTGAAAGTAAACTAAAGAAGACAAATGGTGCAAAGGTCAACACAGGGATACCAAAAGTCGAGGCTACAAAACTTCCAGCAATCCCCCACGGAATCAAATAATTGATAACCGTTCCACCATCTTCTAATGTTCGACTTAATACAACAGGTGCTAATTGTTTTTGTCGATAGATGTCTTTAAACGCATTCCCGGGTAAAATCACCGACAAAAATTGTTCTCCAATAAAAATATTTACTCCAATACTAGCTAATAATGTGCTAAAAATCAAAGAAAACGTTGAATTTAATTTAGGAATCAAACGATCCAGTACAGTCGAGATGATTTTCGTTTCAATCAAAATCCCACCAAGTGACAACGCCAGAATAATCAACGCAATCGTCGGTAACATGCTACTGATTCCACCACGCGATAATAATGCATTGATTTGTTCATCGGATGTTTTCGCTACAAATCCTTGGTCAATGATTTGCGCAAATTCTTTTAACGGTACTCGTTTCATTTCAAGACTGCTCATCACAAGTCCTAATAAAATATTGATAAAAATCGTAGCAATAGCTGGTATTTTTTTCCAAGCACATAAAAACATCACAAGGATTGGAATTAAGGCTAACGGAGAGACAAAAAAAGAAGCCTTTAATTGTGCACTAGTTTGCGTAATCGTCTCCAAGTTCGCTGTCGCATCACTATGACCAAATACCGCGTACAAAATTAAGGATACGACAAATGCGGGCACAGTCGACCACATTAGATTTTTGATATGTTCAAATAAATCTGCCTCAACAACTGCTGCAGCTAAATTTGTCGATTCTGATAGTGGTGACATCTTATCTCCAAAAACCGCTCCCGATACGATCGCACCTACTACTAATGGTGGATAGATCCCCATGGTTAGACCGATACCAAAAAAAGCAATTCCGATTGTCGACATAATTGTAAATGCACTTCCTACTGCACTTCCTACGATCGCACAAACTAAAAAGACCGTTGGCACAAACCATTCTGCCCGTAAAATATGAAATCCATAAACCATTAGTGTCGGAATGATGCCAGCTTGAATCCATACTGCAATCAATGCACCTACTAAAATAAAAATAATGATCGGAATAATTCCTGGTTTAATCCCTTCGACGATTCCACGATGGATTTTGTCAAATGAACGATAGCGAAGTGCGACATATGCCGTTAAAATAGCTAAGACAAATAAAATTGCAACTGTAGCTGGCATTTGTACTATAATGACCGAGTAAGCAATACAGGCGATAATCAGTATCAATAGACTCGTCGCTTCAGCAAAAGATGGATCTTGTTTTTTCACTTTTTTTTCCTCATTTCTACTCTCGAACTAAATCGATACAATAGCTTTTAGCGTAGCGATTTTTTTTGTGATTGTCAAACCCTTTTCTGCAAAAAATAAGACTTTTTGTTATACTAAAGAAAACGGGAGGGATGAGATATGCATTATGCAAAATGGGGATTTAGTTTACTTGGGGTACTGATTTTGTCTGGTTGCCATCAAACACAAACTGACACAACTGCGCTATCATCTAATACGCAAATGACTTCATCGATCACACAAACAAGTAATACGAAAACAAGTAATACGAAAACAAGTAATACAGAAACTAGTCAAACTACGAACCAATCTAGTACGACAAATTCTGAGATAACAAGTTCAACTAGTTCCACCAACACGACAACTACAGAAGAAGTAGCGATCGCACAAACGATCCCTGTAGGAACATTTAAAAATGCGGACAATACACTGACTATCGAACCAAATGGCACGTGGCAATTTTCAGGTGCGATTACATCTAGTGGAACACTTACGATTGCAGCAGAAACTGATCATACTTGGCTTTTAAAATTATATGGCTTCAACAACAATATCGACGGCATTGGAACTTACCAGTTAGCTGTCTTAAATGATTCAGGTACGAAAATGAACTTCGGCTATTTAGGAACATTTACCCGCACTACAAATGCGACAAGTACGTTTGATCCAACACTTTATCAGGCAAATGTATTACAGACTCCAACTGATTTTAATGAAACCTTGATTGGAACTTGGACTACAAAGAATAAAGACTACGACTTTCAAACGACTTATAACTTCAATCCAGACGGCACATTTGAACGTTTCTCTGATGGAAAAGGAATCGCGGATTCAGGTACGTATACAGCAACGTTTGACCTTGATGTCATTCATTTGAATTTAGTGACAAAAAATCAAAATCAAACATTTACGTATCAATTGCAAAATGGCGAGTTGATCGATCCTGAATTTCCATGGGCGACGTTGGTTCGCAATACGGTCCCTACTACACCATAAAACGATAATCGAACTGGATAATTGCAACATAATCCCAAAAAGCGTGTCATTTATTTCAGTCATGCTTTTTAGTTTTGAAAGAGCATCTTCTAGAGCACTGTTCATTCATTTTTTAGGGGTGTGACAACCTTTTGTCACACCCCTTTTTTACTCTTCTAATCGTTTCGTTAGCCATTCACTGATATCTTTAAATAAAGAGCGTTGTGAAAATTCGACTGATCCATGATCAGCACCATTTATGATCCAATACTCAACGTCTGTTTGAGTCGATTTTACTGCTGTGTACATTTGGGTTGATTGTTCACTTGGGACAAGTTGATCATGATTTCCATGCAATAATAATAACGGTTTAAAGTGGCTTTCTGGATGTACGTAGTGAATTGGACTAGCACATTTCGCTAGCTCGTATAATTGCGTGGCATCGTATGTCTCGGATTTATCAGCCGAAGCTCCTTTTAATAAAATCTTTTCAGGAGATAATTTATCTTGATTAGAAAACATGTTCTCAGGTTGAAATTGTGTGGTGTTGGTCATAGTCAAAAGATTTGAAAATCCATATAAAGAGACACCAACAGCTAAATCAGTAAACGCTACTGGGATCGTTTCTGGTAATAACTGATCGGTATTGGCTGTTGCCCATAACATTTGCGTCAAATATCCACCTGCTGAGTCGCCCATAACCACGATTTTTTTACGATCGATCGCTAAGGATTCCGCTTGTTCATGCAAAAAGGCTAACGCTGCTTTGGCATCATGAAGTAACGTCGGAAATTGCTCAGGGATCGGACGATAAGCAGCACTAGCAACAACATAACCAGCTTGTGCAAGATAAAGACGTAAGGGTAGCGTTTTATGATAATCCGCTGTGGTAAAGCCCCCTCCTGGTAAAAATAAAATCGCTGGATGTAACGCATTGGTTTCTGGTATTAAGAGATCCATTTTTAATTGTAGACCTGAAGTTAGCTCTTGTTTATAGACTAAATCAACTCGATGTGTAATCTTAGGATCTATCTGTTCCACTTGTTTTTCTTGCGCACCTAGATGTTTTAAATCTGTCTGACTTTGTTCCATACTACCGCCTCCGCTTTTTATTTTTTCTTTCTAATCGTATCGAAAAACGAGACTTTCGTACAGTATAACGCTGAATTCGATTTTTACATTTTCTGTAAAAAGCTTTATACTAAGTAAAACTTTATAAAAAAGGAGAATCAGAATGAACCCTCCAAAGAAAAATTGGATTCAATTTTTGGGTGGAAAAAATTTGATTTTTAGTTTTGTCAGTATCTTGCTAGGCGCTGCTTGTATTTGGATGCTTTCGACAATTTCATTTATTTTCGCACCATTGATGACGATCGTGTCGATTATCATTAAACCAATTATTTTTGCGATGATCTTATATTATATTTTCAATCCGATAGTCAATCGCCTAGAACGATTTATCCCGCGTATTTGGGGTGTATCACTTGTCTTCATTATCGTAATCGGTTTATTAACACTTGGAGGAATTCTCATTTATCCAAGCATTGCAACGCAAACAGCCGAATTGATCCATCAGTTCCCTAAGATATGGGACGATGTTCAAGACATCGTTCAAAAATTTATCGACAGCACACCACTAGCTGATATGTTCAATCAGTCGAAAAATTCGATTGATGAATTATGGACAAAAGTCGAAAGTTACGCTCAAGTGTATCTAGAAAAAGGCGCACATGGCGTAGGAAGTCTTTTTTCTGCAGTCTCGACTACCTTGATTACGCTAATTACAGGACCAATCGTTGCTTTTTTCTTCATCAAAGATAAAAAAAATCTGTATAGTTATAGCTATAAGTTGATTCCTCCTGTCTTTCGCAAAGATTTTTCAACGATCATTTCGATCATTGATCAACAAATCGGTGATTATCTAAAAGGTCAAGTCGTTGCGTCTATTATTCTTGGAATCATCGATTGGCCACTTTTCTTATTGATTGGTCTACCGTTTTCAGGTGTAATCGCTTTGTCAGCTGCTATTTTATGTATCATCCCTTATTTTGGTCCTTTTATCGTTTTTATTCCAGCTATCATTATCGCTTTACAAGTATCGTTTGTGATGGTAATCAAATTTCTAATCGTTTGGTTTAGTGTCCAATTGTTACACAGTCATTTGATTTTGCCGCGTGTGATGGGCGATCGCTTAAAAATGCATCCAGTCACGATTTTATTCGTCCTTTTGGTGATGGCTGAACTCTTAGGTTTAGTCGGCGTGATTTTTGGCATTCCAATCTACTGTGTCGTAAAAGTCTTGATTACTTATCTGTTTAGATTGTTAAAACGACGCTACAACCGGTTCTTTGGAAAAGAAGGATGTTACGAAGATGTTGAATTTACTAAAGAGTCTTATTTAAAATAAAAAAATAAGTCGAGTCATTACCGGAATAGGGTTCCCTATTACCGGAATGATTCGACTTATTTCTTTTAGCTGATTCTTTTTTTAACCTAGAAAAATTAGCGATAACAACGTCAAAATCGCCAATCCACCTTGTTTAAGTAAAATACGTTTATCACTAGTCACTGCTCCGTAGCAAGCAACTAGTAAAATATACATTAATATTAGGGAAGTGATTTCTTTTGCGGCATGAGACAGATACAAACTATAGAATAGTAAAAGAGCGATCAACCCATTATAGACGCCTTGGTTTTTAAACAATACTTGTAGACTTTTGCTTTCCATATCTACTTTTGATAAGTTAAACGTCTTTCTGGTTTTACTAGACGTTGTCGCAATCGTTTCTAAATAAAAAATATACAAAAATTCAAGTGCCACCAAGGTCCCTAAAATAAGTGTGATCACAGACATAAACTACGCCTCTTTCTTTTCTACAATTTGTAAAACAGGAGCTGCTGCAACATAATTCGCTACGTTTTTAGCAAATGCTACTAATAATGGATTTGTATTATGAACTTCTGTATTTTCTTTGGTTGCCCAGTTTTCAATCATCATAAATTCATTTGGTGTAGCATGTGATTCGTATAAATCATATGCTAGACAACCTTCTTCTTGTTTAGATGAAGCGATCAAGGCGTTGATTTCAGTTAAAAAATCTTCGCGCGCTTCTGGTTTTACTGCAAATTTTGCATTAACAATAATCATTTTAAAACTCTCCTTTATATCTTATTTAAATGTGGTTACTTTATCTGCAGCTAAACGAACAGATGTATATCCTTCTTCAGCCGCTTTACCAACAGAAAGAATCATAACTGGAACGTAGCGTTCTTTGTCCAAATCAAATGCTTCAGCTAGTTGATCAGCTTCAAAACCACCGATTGGATTTGTATCGTATCCATGAGCACGCGCCACTAACATAAATTGCATCGCTGCTAAACTTGCATCGATTTTTACAACGTCATTCATTTCTTGTTTTGTTAATTTTTCATAGTGAGGAATGATTGCCGCTAATTGTTGATCACGTACTTCTTGTGGCATTTTGCCTTCTGCTACGGCTTGGTCATAGATTTCTTCACCATATTCATGACACATCATATCTCCAAAGATTAATACCATTGCTGAAGATGAATCATTTTGACGTGTGTTAAAACGGATTAGTGGTTTTAATTTTGCTTTTGCTTCGTCACTTTCGACAACGACAAAACGCCAAGGTTGCATATTTACTGAAGAAGGTGCGATTGATGCTTCTTGAATCATTTCTAACATTTCTTCATTGCTAATTTTAACAGATTCGTCATAAACACGAACTGATTTTCTTCCAAAAGTGATCTCTTCAAAATTATTATTTTTTAACATATTCTCTCTTCTTTCATCTCGTTAGTCTTGGTTCATTTTTTGGAGCAAGTGTCTTAACTGTTGGAATTCTTCCTTTGTTAAAGACGGATAAAACGTTTGTTGGACATTCGTATACTTTTGTTCGCAAGCACGCAACTCTTGATCTGCTTTGGCGGTCAACGTCACAAAGATTTCGCGATTATTCTCTGGATTGCGTTGACGGGCAACATAGCCTTTTTCTTCCAAAATCTTCAAGTGTCTTGTGATTGCAGCTTGATCAATTTGTAAGTATTCTTGAAGATGTGTTTGCAAACAAGGTTGATTTTCAATCAAAGCCATCAATAACTCATAACGTGTCAAACTAAATCCGATCTCTTTTTCAAACAGTCGACTAATTTTTTGATCGGTCGATTTCAACAGATACAAAAGTTGGCTGACTTCTCTCAATTCCATTTGCTTTCCTCCCTTCAAAAACATGACGAATCAATAATTGACTAGTCAACTATAACGCCAAATAAATCAGAATGCAACCTTTTTGTTTTATATTCACTAAAAAATGATTGGTCAACAATTGACAAGTCAACTATAAAATATTCTCTCTTTACTTGCAAACGATTTGCTCAAACGAATAGTTTTGTAAGAAAGTTAGGCAAGCCGAAACTTTACTGTCTTTTTTGAAAAGAAAGGTGTAAAATAAAGCCAATATTATATATGAAAGAAAAGGTGGGTTTTACGTTGAAAAAATCAAAAGAAAAACACTCCCTTGCAAATTATGCCAACGGACCTTCTCTTCAAGAAATCAATGGAACAGTTGTTGTTCCAAAAGGTAAAGGATTTTTCCGTACGCTGTTAGCCTATTCAGGGCCAGGTGCATTAGTAGCAGTGGGATATATGGACCCAGGAAATTGGTCAACTTCAATTACCGGTGGTCAAAACTTTCAATATCTATTGATGTCTATCATCTTAATGTCTAGTTTGATTGCCATGCTATTGCAATATATGGCTGCAAAATTAGGGATCGTCACGCAACAAGATTTAGCACAAGCCATTCGTGCACGAACAAGTAAAGGACTTGGTATCGTATTATGGATACTGACAGAACTTGCCATCATGGCGACTGACATTGCCGAAGTTATCGGGGCTGCAATCGCTTTGTATTTATTATTTGGCATCCCTTTACTTTATGCTGTCTTTATCACTGTTTTTGACGTATTGCTTCTATTATTATTAACCAAGGTCGGATTTCGTAAGATCGAAGCCCTAGTCGTCTGTTTGATTTTTGTGATCTTATTTGTCTTTATCTATCAAGTCGCCTTATCCAATCCAGATTGGATGGCAATGTTTAAAGGCTTTATCCCAACAACACAGACGTTTGCTGATTCACCTCAAATCGGTGGTCAAACACCGCTGACAGGAGCATTGGGAATCATCGGAGCGACAGTCATGCCTCATAATTTATATTTGCACTCTGCGGTCTCTCAAACACGTGCAATCGATCATCAAGATGAAGAAGCAGTCGCTGAAGCGGTTCGTTTTTCAACTTGGGATTCAAATATCCAACTTAGTTTAGCATTTGTTGTCAATGCTTTGCTTTTGATCATGGGAGTTGCTGTCTTTAAATCAGGTACAGTAAAAGATCCTTCTTTTTTCGGATTGTATGAATCCCTATCAGATCCTTCGACACTAAGTAATGGCGTATTGGCCGAAGTTGCGAAATCAGGGATTCTATCGACCTTGTTTGCCGTCGCACTACTCGCTTCAGGCCAAAATTCTACTATTACAGGCACACTGACCGGACAAGTTATCATGGAAGGTTTCATCCATTTGAAACTACCGATTTGGTTACGTCGTTTAGTCACTCGTTTGATCTCCGTAGTTCCGGTTTTGATCTGCGTTAGTCTAACTAGCCGTAAAGGAACAATCGAAGAGCACACTGCGCTAAATAATCTCATGAATAATTCGCAAGTATTCTTGGCTTTTGCATTGCCGTTTTCGATGATCCCTTTACTGATGATGACCAATAGTTCATTTGAAATGGGAAAACGATTTAGAAATAACTGGATCGTGCAATTTTTTGGATGGGCTTCCGTTCTAAGTTTGACCTATTTGAATTTGATAGGATTGCCTAAACAAATTGAAGATTTTTTTGGCGATCAAGCAACCAATACTCAAATCGAATTTGCTCATCTTATTGCTTATCTGATTATTATGATTGTCATAGGCTTACTGTGTTGGACGACTATTGATTTATATAAAGGAAATAAACGTTTAGCACAGACACAAAAAGAGATCAGGAAATCCTGATCTCTTTTTATGCTTTAAACAATTCATTTAACCCAATCAATTGAGTTAATAGTGTCTGATGATCTGCTTTGATCGAAGATAGATCCATGCTACTTGCCACTTGTTGCGAAATACAAGGTAATTCTTCTTTTACTTCTTTCCCTCTTGGCGTCAAGATCAATTCTACACGTCGCTCATCTTCTTTTGATCGTACTTTTTCTAAATAACCTTTTTTTTCTAATTTTTTTAATAATGGACTCAGTGTTCCAGAATCTAGGTATAAGATTTCGCCTAATTGATTGACTGTCATATGATCTTCTAAAGCAATCATCGCAATAAAGCCAGTATAGGTCAAATCGTAAGGATCTAAAAATGTTTTATATTTTTTAATGACTTCTTTTGAAGCCACATAAAGTTGAAAACAAAGTTCCTTGTCTAACATCGTATCGCTCATTTAATCCGCTCCTTTCTTTTAGTATAATCAAGAGTTATTAATTGTCAAATTAAACTATATTGTATACAATATAGTTGTAAACTAAAAAAATATAAAGGAGTTTTTCAACAATGAAAAAAATCTTTTCAACAAAAATAATTAATACTGGCGGCCGCAGTGGAGAAGTCCATTCACCTGATAATTCTTTCCAATTAAATATCGCACCTCCAGGAAGTCGTGCAGAGAATGCGACCAATCCTGAACAGTTATTTGCTGCTGGATATAGCGCATGTTTTAATAGTGCTCTAGATTATTTAAAAAAATCTCGTGGTATCACTGGCGAATCGACCATCGAAGTCATTGTTTCACTATATAACCTTAGCCAAAGTGAATTACCAGACGTTGTATTAGGTGTAGAGATTCGTGGACATGTCGAAGGTCTTTCTTTAGAAGAAACCAAAGAATTACTTGAAATCACAGAACAAACTTGTCCTTATTCACGCGCGACTAAAGGCAATATCGACGTTACAATCGAAGCAATTTAATCAGCTATCATAGGCCTTCTATTCTCGATTTTAAAAAGGGCGCGACAGCATGCTGTCGCGCCCTTTTTTACTTATTTCTCTGTTTGTACATAATCGGTCGCTTGAACACCTGCTTGACGACCAAAAATAATAATCTCTGCTACCGAGTTTCCACCGATACGATTTTCACCATGTAATCCACCGGCTAATTCTCCAGCAGCATATAATCCCTTGATTGGTTGATTTTCTTTATTCAACACTTCTGTTTTTGTATTGATCTTCACACCACCCATTGTGTAATGGATTCCCGGTGCGATTTTTATTGCGTAATAGTTTGCTTGATCTAATGGATGCTCCATCGCCGTTGTACGATTGAATGCTTCATCTTTTTGATTTTTAACGGCTTCATTCCATGAAGTCACTGCTTTTTCTAAATTATCTGTAGGCATCTCTAGTTTTTTCGCTAATTCCTCTACACTTTTCGCTTCGACTACGTAGCCTTTTGACGCATAGAATTCAATCGCCGTTGCGCGTGAGCGTACACCTTGGTCAAAAATCAAGTAAGCATCTTTATTGGTTTGTTTATTGATCGCACCAGATACCGCATCACGAGTGTCCAATTCGTTTACAAAACGATTTCCTTCTTCATTGACTAAAATAGCCCCTTCACCACGTACTGCTTCTCCAATTAAAATCCCTTGATCTTGCTGAACAGTTGGATGGATTTGGATTTCATCCATATCGACCGTTTGTCCACCAACAGCTTCGATCATTTTGATTCCATCTCCAGTACTACCTGGTTGGTTCGTTGTCACATATCCTTCTAGATCTGGACGATATTCTTTGATGTACTCATCGCTTGCACCGTATCCACCAGTCGTTACGATAACAGCATCTGCTTTAATCGTACGTTCTTTTTCGCCTTGGACTTGTGCGACAACACCGTCTACTTTTCCATCAGTTTCGACTAATTTTTTCACATCTGTATTGACAAAAATCGGGATGTCACGTTTTTCAACGTTCTCTGTCAATCCTTCAACCAAATAGCCCCCAATTGCTGATCCATCTGAAGGTCGGTGTGTTCGTTTTTCACTCATTCCACCAGTGATCGTTAAATTATCTAGTTTGATTCCGATACCGTCTAACCAATCGATTGCATCTGCTGAATGATCAACAAAATAGCGCAATAGTTCTTTATCATTTGTCCCATGCCCACCTTTTAGTGTTTCCTCATAAAACAAATCATTGCTATCTTCGATTCCTTGTTCTTTTTGGAATTTTGTATTGGATGCATTCATTCCACTTGAAGATTTTGAAGTATTTCCGCCGACAACTGGCATTTTTTCTAAAATAACTGGATTCATCCCTTTATCTTTTGCTTCAATAGCGGCTGTCATTCCGGCACCACCAGAACCGACAATCACAATATCATACTCATCTTTTAATTCTTTAGGGTCGGTATACCCCGCTTCTGAAGCACCAGATTCAACATCCGTTTCTTCTTTCTTGTTTTCTTCTTTTTTAGTTGTAGTTTGTTCCGTTTTTTCTTTTCCATCTTGCGTACGTGGCGCATCTGGTTCAAAAATTGCACAACCAGATAATGATGCTCCCATAACAAGTAAAGCTCCCCATGTGATCAAACTTTTTTTCTTCATTTTATCCTCCTAGTAGTTGTTTTTTTATCTTCTTTTACTTTATCAAAAAGATTGTGAAATTACAATCAATCTGTCAAGTTTTCTCATCTAAAAATAATTTTATCCCCTTTTATTTACTATTTTATATTTGTGATAATTATTCTTTTTTATAGATATTCTCCTTTTAGTTTTTTTAAAACTGTTATTTTTAAAAAAAATAAAAAAGAACGATTGACTTTTAGTGATGAGAGTTCTAATATACAATCTTGATTGCTAAATTAGCATGTATTTGAGGAGGAATGATTTTGTGAACATTTTAAAAAGGTGGTTAGTTGGGAAGCCTTTGAAGTCTGCTGAAAACGACGAACATAAATTAGGCCGTTTAGCAGCTTTGGCGTTACTTTCTTCTGATGCCTTATCGTCCATTGCCTATGGAACAGAACAAATTGTTGTGGTATTGGTCGCATTATCTACAGCGGCGATTTGGTATTCATTGCCAATTGCTTTTTTCGTTATTATTCTATTGATTTCATTAACATTATCTTATCGTCAAATTATCCATGCCTATCCTAAAGGCGGCGGAGCCTACGTCGTCAGCAGTGAAAATCTTGGGCAAAATGCAGGACTGATTGCTGGAGGCTCTTTACTAGTCGACTACATGTTAACCGTCGCCGTTTCAGTTTCAGCAGGAGCAGAAGCGATTATTTCTGCCATTCCTTCTCTTGGCCGTCATCAAGTCGCAATCTCTGTTGTGATCGTGATCTTGATTATGATGATGAACTTGCGCGGACTTAGAGAATCCGCAAGCTTTTTAATGATACCTGTCTATAGTTTTATTGCCATTATTTCATTATTGATCGCCTATGGATTGTTTAAGATCTTGACTGGACAAGCACCACTACATGCGACAGCTGCTGTTGGTACTGCAGTTCCAGGTGTTTCATTGGCACTGATTTTAAGAGCTTTTTCTTCAGGATCTTCTTCTTTGACTGGTGTCGAAGCGATCAGTAATGCGGTGCCGTTTTTCAAAAAGCCACGTGCAAAAAATGCAGCTGGAACATTGGCATTGATGTCACTGATTTTAGGTTTTTTCTTTGTCGGAATTACATTTATCAATTATTGGTATGGCATCGTACCTGAAAAAGAAGTCACTGTCTTATCGCAAATCGGAAAAACGATTTTTGGTGGAGGAATCTTCTTTTATATCTTGCAATTTGCGACGGCGCTCATTTTGGCCGTAGCAGCCAATACTGGATTTTCAGCGTTCCCAGTACTCGCCTATAATTTATCAAAAGATAAATTTATGCCACATATGTACCAAGACCGCGGTGATCGCTTAGGTTACTCTAATGGAATCATTACATTAGCTCTAGGTTCGATCGTGTTGCTTTTTATTTTCCAAGGATCGACGGAACGCTTGATCCCTCTTTATTCTATTGGAGTATTTACACCTTTTGCTCTATCACAAAGTGGGATGGTGGTTAGATGGTATAAACAAAAAGAACATTGGCTACGTCGTTCATTAGCCAATATTATTGGTGCCTTGATTTCTTATTTGATCATTATCATTCTTTTAATGTATCGACTAAATGATATTTGGCCTTACTTTATTATTATGCCGGTTTTACTGATCATTTTTTATAAAATCAACCATCATTATAAAAATGTTGCCGAACAACTTCGACTAGAAAATGAATGCGAACTACATGATTATGCTGGGAATACCGTCATCGTATTGGTGGGTAATGTTACCCAAGTCAATATTGGCGCTTTAAATTATGCTCGTTCGATCGGGGATTATGTCATTGCAATGCACGTTTCTCTTGACGAAGATATCAAAAAAGAACGTGAAATCGAATCTGAGTTTCGCCAACATTTCCCAGATGTACGATTTTCAATCGTTCACTCGTCATACCGCTCGATTGAGAACCCAATTATTCGTTATGTTGATCGGGTCAGTAAACATGCTGCACAACAAAATTACACAACGACTGTCTTGATCCCACAGTTTCTACCGAATAAGCGCTGGCAAAATATTTTGCATAACCAAACAAGTTTAAAACTACGGTTGCGTCTAGCCACCAGACAAAATATTATTCTAGCCACGTATAGTTATCATTTGAAAAAATAAGTCAACAAAAAGGGGTGTGACAGAAATCTGTCACGCCCCTTTAAAAATCGAATAAACGGTGTTCCAGAAGTAGCTCCTTTGAAAAACAAGCCGCATCATGACCGAAATAGAGGAATCTATTACCGGAAATGATGCGGCTTATTTCTTAGAGCTGTCCACTTCTGTCACAGCTTTTGTTTACGATACTCGTTTATACACATCAATGACTTCTTTGGCTAGATCAGTAAATGTGATACTCGTCATCAAGTGATCTTGACTGTGGATCGTCAATAAATTGACTTTAAAGGTTTCCCCATTGGCTTCTGCAGTCAGTAATTTTGTTTGTGCTTGATGCGCTTGTACTAATGATTCCTCAGCTAATTTGATTTTTTCTTCAGCTAAGTCAAACTCACCTTTTTTAGCAGCTTGGATGGCCTCCATAGCATCACTTTTTGCATTTCCAGCATAAATAATTAGTCCCATGATTTCTTGAAGTTGTTCTTGATTCATTTCATCCATGTACTCGCCCTCTTACTTTGCTTCAATCATTGTGATTGCTGTATTTAAAACATTTTCACCATTCATTGTACCGTAGTCACGCATGTCGATGACACTTACTGGGATATTTTTTCCTGCAACTTTTTCTTCGAATTGACCTTTCATAAAGCGAACTTGTGGTCCTAACATCAAGACATCGATCGGATGATCGGTATCTGCTAATTTGCCATCAGCTTCTGAAGAAGAAACTGCAAAAATATCGGCTTCTAATCCTTTTGCCTCTGCGGCTTTTTGCATTTTTTGAACCAATAAACTAGTACTCATTCCAGCTGAACATACAAGCATAATTCTTTTCATTAGTAAACACTCTCCTTAATATAAGTCATTACACTTTTTATAAAGCAAGATGCGTGCCAAACTTTTCATTGATTTCATTAGGCTTAGTTGTTACACACAATCTAAAAAAAATCACACAGTGTGTAATTCTAACTGTTTTGTTGTAAATTTTGTACGAGATAGGTAATATTTTTTACTTCTTCCAAAACCAAACCTTGCTCGTATTGAGTAATGAACTGCTGATTCAGTTGTGTAATCTTATCGAAAATAGCTTGATCCAATTCCAAAAATGGACTTTTTTCTAATCGCCATTCAGGATCTTGTTGTCGTTTCAATGCAGCAGCAATATGCATCTTCAATCCTTCTTGTGCTTCTTCATCTAGTGAAAAGTAGTGCGTCAATTGTTTGACATATCGTGTCGCTAGCTGTAGATAAGCATCAAATACTTGATCAGCTTTTTGCTGTGTCTGCAAAGTGATCCCGATCGTTTCAAAAAAGAGCTGCCGTATTTTGGGATCAAAAAAGTCTGCTACAGCTAAAAATGGTTGTGTTTTCGTAGGATCTTTATGGGTTCCGATCATCCCGATAATTTGATAGTTTTGAACGATTTGTTGGTAATCATCGTCAAATCGTGATTGGTCTAAAAAAGGCAACGTAATGATCGTAGCTTGTTTCGGATCTACGATTTCAGTTAAAATCGATTCTGTTAACTTTGCAACACCAGCACCCGTATAGCATGTCACTAAAATCGCCGCTTTTTTTGCAGTTATGGGATCTTCTGCATTTAAAGAAGCCAGTAATGATTGACGAATACTTTGGCTGATTTCACTCACACTACGTCCAGCACTAGCCATACGTAAGCTTTCTATGACCAGCATGGTACTCGAAAAAGCGACTGTGGCAGTCGGAATTTGGTATTCAGCTGCAATCAATTGACTAAAGGTATTGGGTGAACCCATATCGGTTAAAAAAATGATCCCTTTTTCATAGTATTCTTGGTGTTGCTCTAGCTCTTGTTGGATCACTTGATAGACTTGCTCTGTTTTCATTTGTAACGGCATATCAAAAGCCATTCCTTTAGTTGTTCCTAAAAGCGTCTGAGCTGTTTTTAGCATACTTGACGCAGTCGATTCACCATGCATGATTACCATCACGGCAACTGTATGTGGCACTGGCTTTTCGTGTGCAGCTTCTTCGACAAAAAACATCGTTAAAAAGCCGATTTCGTCTAAAGGAATATCGATTTGATAATTTTCTTCAATTCTTAATGCAATTTCCATCGCTAGCTGAAATTCTAGCAAATGCTTGCGTCTGACACCATTGAGATCAGGATAGGTGATTTGTTTTTTTTGACGCAATCGTTCAATCATCGCTTGCACGTGTAAGGCAAATGCAAAACGATTTTTCTCAGAGTAGCTTCGTTGAAATTTTTCTTGTGCTTGATCAAAAAATTGATTGACAAGTTCCCATAATGTACTGCTAATGATTTCTTGATACATCGAACTATGAGACAAATCTTCGATATAGGAATCAAAATAATGTTCGACATCTTTTTCGATCAGCTGTTCCAAATCTAGCGGTGGAATATCATTTTCTTCTAACGTATCTAAAGTATAAGTAATGGTCTGGTAGACATCCATCTTAGCTGTCTGATCTTGGGACCAGACTCCTCTGGTTTCACCCGGTTCAAATAATAGTCGCGTTTTTTGCGGATGGACCAAAAGATTTAACTGTTCTGTATAGTCATTTAATCGCAATAGCCCTTTTTGAATCGCTAAAGGCAGATCATTTTTTTCGATTTGTAGACTCACAGTTTCCTTATTCGTTGCAAAATGTAAAAATGCTTTTGCGCAGACTAACTTCAGGTCCCGTTTTAACTGTCCCACATTCCCTTTAGTTTCATAGGTCAAAAAAGCCAAGACACTTTGACGATCGATCTCGATACTTTTATTTAAACGATTGGCTTCTTGTTGCAAAAAGTCCTCAATAATCCCAAAGCGCTCATGTAGCGTTCGTTTCGCTAACGGTGGCAATTCGATTTGCATTGGGATGCGTCTAGTGAATGTTTCTAAAAACATACTGCTTGTCTCTGTCGTAGCCCCAATGATTTGCACGGTTGCATGGTGCTCTTCTTGCGCGCCTAGTGGTCGATAACTTCCTTTATCAATAAACGTAAATAACATTTCTTGTCCTTCTGGAGGTAAGCGGTGAATCTCATCTAAAAACAATACGCCTTTGTCGGCTTGAGCAACTAGACCGACTTGTGTTTTTGCATCTGTATAAGCCCCTTTATATACTCCAAAAATATGCGCAAAAAGCAACTGCGGATTTTGTGCATAATCAGCACAGTTAAATGTAATAAAAGGCGCAGTATGATCTAAAACATTGGCTTCTAATGCAAATTGATACATACACTCTGCAAATAAAGTTTTCCCTGTTCCCGTTTCTCCAAATAATAAAGTTGGCAAACCGTGTGGAGGATAGAGCATTGCCGCTTTTGCTTTTTGGATCGCATTTTTTAATGAATCCTCTGCTCCAATCAAATCACGAAATGAAAGCATTGGAAGTTCTAAATCAATGACACTATACTTTACCGGTCGTTCGTCGGTTTTCATCACTTTATGTTCTTTGACTAACTCATTTAAATAGCGACTAGCATTCGTACGATCAAGCTGTAATGCTTGAGCGAGCTCACTTGCACTCATAGGTTCTGACTGTTCAGCTAAAAAATGAAAAACTTGCTCTTTTTTTGTCATCAGCTCACACCTTTCTACTGCTCATTATAAGTGATTCAAAAAAAAGAAACCATTCATCTTTTCAAATGAATGGTTTCTTTTTTATTTCGATTTGACTTCTGCTAAGGCTTTTTGAATCGCTTGCGCTTGAAATTCAGCCGTTGCTTTTTCCGTCAAGGCTTTTTGCTCTGCAGCAGATAAGGCTGGATTTTTCTTCATCGCTGCCATCACTTGCTCTGTTACATAAGTTTTGCCGTCTTTTTTTAATTGATCTTGCTGTTTGGCCATCAATTCCCCAAATGCTTTGACTTGATCAACTGTTAATTCAGTCCAAGTTTCAGGTAAATAAAATGTATTGTGTTCTTCCGTTAGTTCATGATCATTATCTGCGATCCCAAATAATAAACGTGACCAATCGCTTTGATATTCCCAATAGGTCTTACTTTGAACTAAGGTCGCTTGATCACCACTTGCTTTTTTCACTTCATTTACGACATGATCAGTTCCTGTTTTGGCAGGTGTTTTTTGATCTTGTTTCGTATTATACAAGTACACTTTTTCCGTACCATCCCCTAAAGGTTGATACATCAAAACATTGACTCCTTCACTATTGATCGAACTATAAAGAGTTTGCCCCTTGTCTTTAGTCGTAACAGTTACTTTTTCCATACCGAAATGTTGTGAATAATTCAATGTGACCAACGTCAAGCTAGCAATAAACACTAACCCTAACACGACGGCGATGGTGTTTTGAATCGCTGATTTCGCAAAAATAAAACTTCCTGCAAATAATAGAGCACTAATCACTAAAATCACTAAAATCATTTTGCGATCGCCTCCTTTTCAGCTTTAGTTGCTACAACTTTATTGGTGATAAAGAAAGCAATGATCAATCCGATCAAACTAAACCCAACAGCTACTAAAAAGGCTGCATGATAGCCATCAAGCATTGCTGAAGTTGCTTGTGCTTTATAGGTTAACGGTGTTGCATCTAACACAGCTTTTTTAGGCATTGAATCATTGATACGATTTGTCAACACACTGATCAAGATGGCTGTTCCTACTGAACTTGCTACTTGTCTAAATGTATTGTTCACAGCTGTACCGTGTGTGACTAATTTTTGTGGTAGAGCATTCATTCCAGAAGTCGTAACCGGCATCATCACCATCGAGATCGCGAACATCCGGATCCCATATAATACGATGATGTAAATCACCGGGGTCGTTTCAGTTAAAAACATAAAGGGTGCCGTAGCGGCAGTCAATAAAAACATCCCCGTAATGGCTAAGCGTTTAGCTCCGATTTTATCAAAAATAATTCCGGTAATCGGCATCATTACCCCTAAAGCCAATGCTCCTGGTAGTAACATCAATCCAGAATGGAAAGCTGATTCACCACGAATATTTTGGATGTATAACGGTAACACCATTTCAGCTCCAATCAAGGCCATATTGGTTACACCTGATAAAATCGACGCAATCGTAAAGATCGGTGATTTAAACACACGTAATTCTAAAAATGGTGTA
The DNA here is from genome assembly GCF_913775425.1 of uncultured Enterococcus sp. GTDB lineage: Bacteria > Bacillota > Bacilli > Lactobacillales > Enterococcaceae > Enterococcus_G. The sequence goes on along the minus strand of NZ_CAJYIS010000019.1, from coordinate 16,227 downwards.
TCTAATTTCAATTGACGGATACTAAAAATGGCGATCACAATGATCCCAACGATCATAAATGACCATACTTTCATACTCTCCCAGCCATCGTCACCGACACTTGAGAAGGCATAAAGAAGTGAGCCAAAACCGACAGAAGACATTAAAATCGACGGAATATCGATTGCAGGATTCGATAATGGAATCACACTCTTCATCATGAAAAAGGCTAGGATCAATACAATAATCACGATTGGAATGATCATACCAAATAGATCACGCCAAGAATAGTGATCGATGATCCAACCAGATAATGTTGGTCCTAAAGCTGGAGCTAATCCAATAACAATCCCAGTTGCACCTAACGCTGCTCCGCGTTTTTCTGGAGGGAAGATTGTTAACATGATGTTTTGCAATAATGGAATCGAAATCCCAACACCAGCAGCTTGTACCAAACGTCCAGCTAATAAGATTGGGAAACTAGTTGCCGCAAAACATAAAATTGTTCCGATCAAGAACACGGTCATTGACCATAAATACAACGCACGAGAAGTAAACTTGTTCATCATCCATGCTGAAATTGGGATCATAATCCCATTTACTAATAAAAAGCCAGTTGTTAACCACTGCACTGTTGCTGCAGTGATATCAAATGTTTTCATTAAAGTTGGAAATGCTGTAGTTAACAGCGTTTGATTTAATACCGTACAAAATGTTCCGATTAATAAAACCGCAACTAATAGCGTTCGATTATAGGGTTTGCCATATATATCGACAGCTTGATTTTCTTTCATGGTGGACCTTCCTTTCATAACTCAAAATTCTGATGCAGCATGCTATACTTTAAACTGTTTTCGATTCTTTGTCAACTAACTTGACACACTTGGAAATAAAAGTATAATCGAGGTAGATTAATTATCAAGAAAGAAGGATACCCATGTTTTCAACCTTACGCAAATGGTTAGAAAGTGATGAACTGCGAATTGGAATCAGTGAATTGAGTAAAATGAGCCAAACCTCGCCACGTCAGTTACGCTATTGGGAAGAAAAAGGCTATATTACATCGATTAATCCAGAAACATCTACTCATCGGTCGTATCGATTACAAGCTGTTGTGATGGTTGAAATGATCAAATATTATTTAGACCAAGGATTTACACTAACAAAAGCTGCTGAAAAAGCACAAGATCGCCTTACAAAAGTGCAACATGTTCGCACTGTCTTCTCTAAATTTATCAAAGATTCTGAAGTCATCGCTGATCGATTCGTTTTATTTACCATCGGCAAATTCGAAGCAAAAAATGAACGCTTATTGATCGTTCATGATCTAAAAGAAGATACGCTAGATTATCACGTCATTGTTGGCGATGCACCTATCGATTACAATGCTTATTGCACAAAAAAACTTGAGTAGTTACTACTCAAGTTTTTTTTATTTATAAGACTGCACCTTTTTGCGACTGAATAATTGATAAAACAAAAACAACACCACACAAAACATCAACGGAATCACAATAGTATGACTGATATTTGGTACAATATGATTCACAAAATCAGCCGTTAGATGGTCTTCAATGAACATTTTGCCAGCTGTATAGGCAATCAATAATGCACCGATCCAAACTAAAATCGGGAAGCGATCCATTAATCCTAACACCAACTGACTGCCAAAAATAATTAGCGGAATGCTAATGGCAAGTCCTAATAAAGCGAGCCATTGATTATCTGATGCTACTCCAGCGATCGACAAAATATTATCCAAGCTCATGATCAAATCTGCGACCATAATCGTTCCGATCGCGGACATAAAAGATGTCGTTGCTTTAGACGAGTCGTCAGGTTCTTCATTGGCTACTAAAAGATCATAGGCAATATAAAACAATAATAAGCTACCAATGATTTTCACATATGGAATAGCTAAAATTTGAATCGCAATCAACATCAGTAAGACACGTAGTACGATGGCCCCTGCTGTTCCAATAAAAATCGCTTTCTTCCGACTTTTCTCATCTAAACGCTTGGTTGCTAGTGCAATAGCCACGGCGTTATCCCCACTTAACACAATATCCAATAATATAATTGATGCTACTTTTGTTACGATTTCAAGCACGTATCCATTCCCCACTTTCCCTATATCTGCTCTAGAATAACAAGTTCTATCCATAGGGTCAAATTTTTCACAAAAAAAGTGACCCTTTATAAAAAAAGGCTCACTTTAGTCGATTTATACTGCACCATACTTGTGCAAAAATCAAAACAATCATCGGAAAAAGCAAAAAATAGAATTGGCAGATTCTATGCTTTGCTTTTCGGATCAATCCGTTCGAAAGGAAATAATCAGCTATTTTGCTCGTTTTGTTTTACAAGAACTACTTTACTCCGAGTAAAAAACTATAGTCAAATTTACGAACTATGATAAAATATTTTTATATGAAGCAAAAAAGGCTGGTATAACAATGAATTTTAAAGATATCGAATATTTCCAACAATTGGTTACCGAAAAAAATTTCACAAAAGTGGCTCATTTTTTCAAGGTAAGCCAACCTACTGTTACGTATGCCATCAAACGCATCGAAAATGAACTCGGTGTCGTCTTATTTGTACGTGATCAATCTCACCATAAAGTTGAATTGACTGCGGCAGGTAAGCTTTTTTCACATCATGCTACAAGTTTACTGACCGAACTGGCGATCGCAAAAAAAGAACTGATGCAACTTAGCGAAGAAAAGGTGCGTTTTGGTCTTCCACCAATCATTGGCAACTACTTTTTCCATGAGTTTTCACAAGCCCTGATTCGCGACCAACTACTAGACTATTTAGAAATTATTGAAGGCGGCTCTAATGAATTGACCAAGCGTTTAAAAATGGGTCGCATCGATATGGGTGTGGTCGGCTCCATCCAACCTTTACGCGATCCTCATCTGATCAGTGAAGTGTTGATGATCCGTGATTTTGTAATCGTGGTCAGTCCTGAGCACTATTTAGCTACACGTGACTCTATCTCTTTTCGCGAACTCGCACAAGAAGAATTTCTACTTTTAAATGAACACTATATCCACCCTATGGCGCTAAAAGCATTCGCAACCCAGGCGCATATCAGTCCGTTGATTCGACATCAAGGACAGGATTTAGCTATTTTAAAAAGCATGATTCGCGCAAATATCGGAATCGGTTTTTTAACCGAAATGGCGATTTTTGATGAAGATCAATTAATCAAGATTCCAATCACAGATGCAGATCAGCCCCGTTTTTGGGTCTCTTTAGTTCGTAGTCATGAAGCGCCAAATTCACTGATTCGTACTCAATTGATCGACATCATCCATGAATTATTATCTGAAAAAAAAGAAGGGGCGTGACATAAAACTGTCACGCCCTCTTTTAAAACCGAATGCCACGTTGATATTGTGTGGGAACGGTTATTGTTTTCCCTGTTTGCTGTGCAGCATGGATCGTCCAGTAAGGATCTGCTAACATACCACGACCAATCGCGACCATATCAGCTTGACCTCCTTCAATCACTCCTGCTGCAAAAATCGGTTCTTCTAAACGACCTACTGCGATAACTGGTAATCCTGTAGCAGATTTAATGGCCACAGCAGCTTCTAGTTGGTATCCTTTTGGTGAAGTCGTAGGCCCAAATTGACTTTCGCCTCCTGTACTGACATGAAATACATCCACACCTGCTTTTTGATAGGCTTTTGCTAAGCGACAGCCTTCTGTTAGATCGTATCCTTTAGGTGCATATTCTAACGCGCTAATTCTAAAAAATAAAGGCATCGTCGTTGGCATCACTTCTTTAACTGCTTGAATGACCTCTACTCCAAATAACGTCACATCTTGATACATATCCGTTCTTTGATTTGTCAATTTAGATTGAAATTGATGGATCAAATAGCCATGAGCGCCATGCAATTCAATAAAATCGACGCCAGCTTTTAATGCACGAACTGCCGCATCTTGAAATTTTTGTACCATCGCTTGCGTTTCAGCTGTCGTCAAAGCATGTGGTGTTTGATATTCATCAGAAAATGCCAGTGCTGATGGAGCCACACTTTGTGGCGCATCTTCTGCTTTACGACCAGCATGTGCTAATTGAATTCCAATTTTTACATCAGGTTCCACTGACTTTATCGATGCAATCATTTCTTTTAATGGAGCGATTTGCTCATCGTCCCAAAGCCCTAAATCATAATCAGTGATTCGTCCTTCTGGTGATACATCAGTCATTTCGATAATGAGTGTTCCAGCTTGTCCAACTGCGCGACTTGTATAGTGTTGTTTGTGCCAATCATTCACTTGTCCATCTTTTTTAGTAACCGAATATTGACACATTGGCGGCATGACCACACGATTTTTTACAGTCATTCCCTTAATAGTAAATGGTTGAAACATATCCATGATTTAATCCCTCCTAAAAATAGTACCATTAGTGTAACACAAAAAAGCCAGATCACTCTGAATAAACGGCTTTATCCAGCAATGATCTGACCTTTTTCAAATTGTAAGATACGGTGGGCTGTTTGATTTAAAAACTCTTGGTCATGGCTAATCACTAAAATCATCAACCCTTGCTCAGCTAATTCACGTAACAAGGCGCTGACTTGCATCATATTCTTAAAATCCAATCCACTCGTTGGTTCATCGAATAATAAGATCTTTTTACCGGATAAGATAGCACTAGCAATCACTACACGTTGTTTTTCACCACCAGATAACGTATGAGGATGCCGATCGAGTAGGCTTGTTAAATTAAAACGCTCGCAAATTTCATCAAAACGCTCGGGTACCTTTGCTTTTACCAACAGTTCTTTGCGTACTGTCTCAAAAAACAATTGAAGGTTTACATCTTGCATGACAAAAAAACATGCATCGATTCGTGCTTTTGCTTTCATTACATCTCCATTTAAAGAAATTTGGCCTTTTTTTAAACGAACTAAGCCGGAAAGTACTTGAAAAAATGTCGATTTTCCCGCACCATTTTCTCCAGTGATTCCGATAATTTCTTGATTGTTTATCGTCAAACTCGGAATACTCAACGCCCATTCTTTTTGTTTACGATAGCGATAGCGCACCTCTTCAAACGTCAAAGAGATCGTGGCCGGCTGAATGAGTGGATCCACTGTATCTTTTGTGTCCACTAATTGACGTAGCCCTAGCGCTTGATGCTCTGATGGCGTCAACGCAAGCATTTGTTTTGTTGTAAATTTTCGGATCATTTGTCCGTTCGCAAAAACAAAAAAATGATCTGCAATATCAACCAAATAAGCCAAGCGATGCTCCGCAATCAAAATCGTGACCCCTTGTGCTTTTAATTTCAACAATGCCTCTTTCAGACGTTTTAATGCGGTGAAGTCTAAATTACTAGCCGGTTCATCCAATAATACCAATTTAGGTGCGAGCATCGTCGCAGCTGCAATCGAGACTTGTTGTTTTTGACCTCCAGATAGTGAAAAAACGCTCGCATCTTGGATCGGTTCTAGAGCAAAATCTTTGATCTGTTGAGCGACACGCTGTCTGATCACTGCAGATTCATACCCAAAATTTTCCATGACAAAAGCTAATTCTGAAAGTACATCTGTTGTAAAAAAATGTGTTTTGGGATTTTGAAATACGACACCAAATTTTTCGATGTACGTTGCAAAATCAGCTGCAGGCAATTGTTGATCAAACACCCTCCAACTACCTGTAACCTCTCCTTCATAAAGTTCTGGATATAAGCCATTTAACACATTAAATAGTGTTGATTTCCCACTCCCGCTTGGTCCACAGATCACGATGCATTCACCAGTATGAACATCAAAATCTAATGCGTTTAAAATAGCCACTTGATCTTTTGTCGTAAATCCAGCTTGTTTTACTGTAATCATTTTATCCACATCCTTATGAGTAAACACCCTACGATTACACCAATTAAGATATAATCATAGCTTTTTAAGCGTAGTTGATAGTAACTTGTGTGCTCATTTTTATTTCCTAATCCTCTAACCAACGCACTAGCCGAAAGATTCAGTGATGTTTCTTCTGCAGAAAGCAATAAGGGAACAAATAGATATTCCATCGTCTGCAATGGATGACGAAATAAGGCAAAAAAGGATACTGCAATTCCTCTAAATTTCATCGCCCGTCTGACATAAAGAATCTCTTTGATCGCCATTGGAAAAAAGCGAAATAAAATCGCTAACGGAACCAACACAGTCGCAGGAATACGCAAGCGTTGTAAGGCTGCCAACCATTCACTGATTTTTGTGTGATCTAATGCAAATGTGACGGCCATGATCGTTGGCAAAAGACGACGATTGCCAACTGCTAAAAAGTCGAGCAACGCGCCAATAAAAGAGGGTACATAATAAAATAAAAATTGGTCTGCTGCAAAAAGTGCAAAGAATACGCCAACAAAAAATAAGCCTTTTTTAAATGAGCCACTTAAGACTAAACAGCTAAACATCAAACCGATCATGATGCACTCTAATAGAAACGATAATGGAAACATCAACGAAATACTCGCAAAAAAGACCACACACAGCTTGCTACGTGGGTCAAATTTTAGATAATTGTAAGTCATACGACCTCCTATTATGCTGTCTTTTTAAAATGCTTATTAAATAAATAACTTCCTAAATAAAACCCAAAGATCGAACCAAAGAACACGAGGGCCATACTTGCATAAAAGACATTCATTGTCACATGTTCAAATACTTTGTCTAAATATGCTTGATCTTTTCCTCTAGCAACTAAAGACGCTTGGTACGCATTCTTCATAAACCACAACGGTAGAATCGGTCCCATGAGTCCAAAACTAAACACAATGTAACTGATCAATGTACGTAATTTTTCAGAAATTTTTGTTTTTGTTTGGATGAGATCTGCTAAGAAAGCAAATACGATATTCGGTACGGCAGCTAGTGGAAAATGTCCCGTAAATAAAAAGAAAATACCAACGACGCTCCCCATAATCGTAATTGCACCAAATTTAGGGACGCGTTTGATCAATAATAAATAGACGATCCCCGTAAACATCGCACTAACTCCTGGAATAAATAAATTATGAAATCCTGGAATAATAAATCGTAATACTAATAAGCAAACACTCATCATCAAGAAATAAATAGCCGTATAAATTCCTGTCGCAATTAAATCTTGTACTTTTAACTTGTTCATGTATCTTTTCCCCTTTAATCGTCAAAACTTGTCGATCATTCATTTTGAAAATGGATTGTATTTCCAAGTGTTCAGTATATCACAACTACTCTCAAAAGATAGGAGACAATGCTCGTTTTATAAAAAAAAGAGTAGCAAAAGCTACTCTTTTTAGGCTACAGTTTTTGTCGCTGGAATTAATTTATTCATCACAATCGCTACGATCGCACTGATGGCAATCGGCGAATCCAATAAGTATTGGACAAATTGTGGTGCAGATTGTTTCACCTCTGCAGGCATAAACAATAATCCAATCGCACAAATCAATGGTACCCCAATAATATATAGTTCACGCTCAGAAAATTCCTCATGTTTGATGACACGGAACCCGCTTAACATAATGATCACGCAAACGACCGCAAATACTCCACCAATGACTGCAGTTGGGATCGCATTGATCAAACTAGATAATTTTCCTAAAAATGATAACGCAATAAACCAACCTGAAGCGACGATGAAGACTTTGCGACTAGCGACACCAGTGATCGAGATGATCCCAGCGTTCGTTGAATACCCTGTAACTGGTGTGGTTCCAACAAGTGCAGCAATCAAACAGCCAATTCCTTCCCCGATCACGCCTTTATTGATTTGCGTATCTGTCAGTGGTTCTTCAATCACTGCGCTTACCGCATACCAAGTTCCAGTCGTTTCTGCTAATAAAACTAAATAGATCACGAGCATCGTTAAGATTGCCGATAAATCAAAATGAACACCATAATTGATAAAGGCGACTTTTGGTAAACTAAAGAACGGTGCTTGGGCAACAGTCGTTGTATCAAATCCACCCATTAGTGAAGCAACTAGCGTACCACCTGCTAAAGCAATGATAACCGAACTGATACGAAATACTTTACCTAGTTTAGGGAAATAGACCCCTAGCATCGAAAACAATACTAAGATAACTGCGGTAATGATAGCTAGAAAAATATTTTGATTGATTGATAATGCATCGCTAGACACATAAATATTACTTGTAAATGCAGAAGGTAATAGTGTCAAGCCTACAATCATGATAATCGTCCCACTCACGATAGATGGAATAAAATGACGGACGATATGTTTATAGATTCCAGTAAAACCTAATAGAACGACTGCCGCTGCACCGACTAAACTTGACCCAATTACAGTATCCATTCCCTTAGAACCTAGAAAAATACCGATAATCGCTCCAACAGGTACGAATGATGGACCTTGACATACTGGGAGTTTCAAGAAAAATAGAACTTGAATCAACGAAGCAATTCCTGCTCCTAAAAATGTTGATTGAATTAAACCGGATGCATCGCTTGATGACATCGCAATCGCTGTCGCAATGATAAATGGCGGAACATACACGTCCATTGCCAATACATGTTGTAAACCTAATAGTAGAGCTTGACTATATGGAATGTCATCATTGACCCCAATCGTTAAGTTGCTCTCGTTTTGTTTTGTTGTTGATTCCACTATCTTTCCCCCTGTTTTTCATGAACTAGTTTTCCTTGGACAAAGACTTGACGAATATTGCTTTGATCGGATAAATATAAAATACGTGCTAATTGTGCTTCAGCTTGATCGAATGCAAAATTTGGGAGTGGATTATGCGAATGTGTCGGATCGATTACTTGGGCATCAAATGCAAACCCTACTTTGAAACAACCGATCGGCAAGTCCAATGCTTGTCCGCCTGCTGTTGTGGCTAAATAAAAGGCATCTAATAACGATAATCGAGAATTTTCTAGACCACCGCGTTCAGCTAAAGGTTTATTCGCATCGACACCTTCTTCTAACAGGCGACTACTCATGACCGCTTGGCGAATATTTTCATAAAGACTTGGTGAAAACCCACCAGAGATATCACTGCCTAGCCCTACTGTCACTCCTTGACTTTGCAATCGTTTGACTGGCAAGACACTATTGGCAAAATACGTATTCGAAATCGGACAATGTGCCACTGCACTTTGATGTTCATGGAAAATCTCGCCATCTTCATGCGTTAAAAAGTTTCCGTGTGCCATAACTGATTTACGTGTCAACAGGCCAAAATCTGCAAGTACTTGTGTATCGCGTTTGCCAAAACGTGCATAAACGTGATCGTGTTCCCATTGGCTTTCGCTACAATGAGATTGAACGTGAACTTGATACGTCGCCGCTAATTTCCCTAAGCCGGCTAAGACTTCTTCTGTACAACTCGGAACAAATCGTGGCGTGATCACCGGATAAACTCCTTGAATATACTCCATCTTCTTTACAGCTTGTATAAATGCTTCGGTTTCAGCCAATGCTTGTTTAGAACTTTCATCACGATAAAAATCAGGTGTCGTTTCCACATGATCCATCACGACTTTTCCGACAAGTCCCCTTTGCCCCATGCGACCACAAATCTCGGCTAATGCTAAACTGGCTTCAAGATGTACGGTAGCAAAATACAAAGCGGTCGTTGTTCCTCTACTTAGTAACTGTTGAACCAAATCTTGATACACGGTCTTTGCAAACGTAAGATCTGCATACTTTGCTTCTAATGGAAACGTGCATTCCTCTAGCCAAGTCGCTAACGGTTCATCTAATGCGATACCTGCTTGTGGCCATTGTGGAGCATGTACGTGTAGATCGATGAATCCTGGTAACAAGACTTGACCTTTTGGGATCGTCACGACTGTATTTGCTTGTTGTATAACATCTGCTTTTATTCTATCAAAATCCGGTTGTTTCTCTAAAATCAACGCTTCAATCATGCCGCGCTCATTTAATAGAAACAATCCATGACCAAACTCTAATGTTTTAGGAGTTGGTACATGAAAAAAATCAGCTTCGATCACTTTATCAATCATCATTTTATCCATTGGTCCTTTCAACTAGATTCTCCTATTATAATCTCTTGAATCTTTTTTTCAATAATTTTATTCAAAAAAATGTTATTTTTCATTTTAAAACATTTGTTTTTAACCAAAATCCGAACATTTAGAAAAGAAGACAGTATAAATGTAAATTTAATGAATTTTTAGAAAAAACAGTGAATTTATTCTCATTTTATTTTCATGTTTCTTGATAGAAATTTGCATATAATTTTCATTTAAGTATAATTAGACTAATGTACTACATAAAGGAAAGGATGTTTTGATGGCGTTAGAAAGAGGATTAAGTAATCGACATGTCCAGTTGATCTCCATTGGTGGAGCAATCGGTACCGGGTTATTTTTAGCATCGGGAAAATCGATTGAACTTGCAGGACCGTCAATTTTACTTGTCTATTTGATTGTTGGTTTTTTTATATTTTTAATTATGCGTGCACTTGGTGAATTATTGCTTTCCAATCTTGATTGTCATTCATTTGTCGATCTAGCAGAACATTATTTAGGCAAACGTGCTGGATTTATTACCGGTTGGACGTATTGGTTTTGTTGGATCAGTGTAGCGATGTCTGACCTTACTGCAACAGGAATTTATATGCGGTATTGGTTACCTGGTATGCCACAATGGGTGCCTGCATTTATCGTCTTATTAAGTTTGATGGCGTTAAATTTATTGTCAGTAAAATTATTTGGGGAAATCGAATTTTGGCTTGCGTTGATCAAAATTTTAGCAATCGTCGCCTTGATCATTGTCGGAGGCTATATGATTGTGACGCAAATGGATTTTGGCACACATCAAGCAAGTTTTCGTAATTTGTATCGTTTTGATGGCTTTTTCCCCAAAGGTTGGGTTGGCTTTATATTGGCGTTTCAATTAGCTGTTTTCTCCTTCACTGGAGTCGAATTAGTTGGACTGACTGCCGGTGAGACAAAAGATCCAGAAAAAGTGCTACCAAAGGCGATCAACAATATCCCGATACGGATTTTACTTTTTTATATCGGTTCACTTGCCGTCATTATGAGTGTGCATCCTTGGAAAATGATCGATCCAAGTAAAAGTCCCTTTGTTACGGTCTTTTCTACGATTGGAATCGCTGGTGCTGCAACAATGGTCAACTTCGTCGTAATCAGTTCTTCGATTTCTGCTTGTAATAGTGCGATTTTTAGCACGAGTCGAATGCTTTATGGCTTAGCAGAAAACAACCACGCTGGAGCACGTTTTGCTAAGGTCAATGAACGTAAAGTACCAAGTAATGCTTTGTATCTTTCAAGTATCGTCATCGCATTGACCGTCATTTTAAACTATGTCATGCCCTCACATGTATTTAACTTGATTGCAGGGATCTCTACGGCATGTTTCTTATTTATCTGGAGCGTGATTTTAGTCTGTCACTTACGCTATTTGAAGGTCACAAAAGAAACAAATGGAACGAGACCAAAATTCAAATTGCCCTTTGGCCGAATTGCAAACTATACAAGTCTCGTCTTTCTAGCTCTGATCGTCGTGATTTTAGGCATTTTACCAGATACACGTATCTCATTGATCATTACACCTATTTGGTTTATTAGTTTATACGTCATCTTTAATACAAAATTTAAACATCTTACGTTTGAAAATAACCAAACGCTAAATGATCAAGAATAAAACAAAAGCGATGAGAAATCATCGCTTTTTTGATACAGTAAAGAAAAAGGAGGAATTCACATGGAAACTTTAGCCCTTGACTTACTAAATGAGACGATCAAAAAACGACCCGAAAATAGCCACAAAGGTACATTTGGGCGAGTATTGTTAATTGGCGGCAATCGTCAATACGGCGGAGCCATCATTATGGCTGCAACCAGTTGTCTTTATGGTGGTGCTGGTTTAGTCAGTGTGGCGACAGATAAAGTCAATCACGCAGCGCTACACGCTCGTTTACCTGAAGCAATGGTGATCGATTGGGATGATCAGACCCAATTAAATGAGCAAATCAAACAGACCGATGTCCTTGTTATTGGCCCAGGCATGGGTGTGGATTCATTTGAACACACTCGTTTAATGGAAGTTTTAGCGCAACAAGCAGAACATCATGTTTTGATCATCGATGGCTCGGCAATTACCATACTTGCCAAAACGGAGTTTACTTTCAATTATCCTCAACAAGTCATTTTCACACCTCATCAAAAAGAATGGGAACGCTTGAGTGGATTATCAATCGATGCTCAAACGATCGAAAACAATAAACAAGCGCAAGTAAAACTCAATAGTGTAGTTGTCGTCAAAAGCCATCGGACAACGATTTATACGACTGCTGGTGATTACCTTAATCCTTACGGTAATCCTGGTATGGCAACAGGTGGAACTGGAGATACTTTAGCTGGTCTGATCGGTAGTTTTGTAGCCCAATTCAAGCAAATATCTTTACCAAAACGCGTAAGCAGTGCTGTGTTACTCCATAGTTATATAGGCGATCAACTTGCAAAAGAAAACTATGTCGTACTCCCAACAAAACTAAGTGAACAATTGCCTCAAGCGATGAAATTTTTCTCAGAAAAGTGAGTTTTATCAGCATTTTAAAAGCTTTTTAATTGAATATTTGATAGGCTTAGGATAAGGAGTGTGAAAAAATGGATGTTAAAATTTTATTGATGACCTTTTTCATCAACTTTTTTTATGTAACGATCAGTACGATTCGTTTTATGTTGACGATGAAAGGGTATCGCCTTGTTGCTCCTTTACTGAGTATGGTTGAAATCACGATCTATATAGTAGGTCTTTCGCTCGTATTAAATCGTTTGAGTAATCCAATCAATTTATTTGTCTATGCTTTAGGGTATGCAGTGGGTGTCAGTGTCGGGATTAAAATCGAGGATCGTCTAGCGTTAGGATATATTATGACCACGGTCATTTTACCAGCCGATACTGAGGAAGAAAAAGCTTTACCAAAAGTCTTGCGCGATAATGGTTATGGCGTTACCCAAAGCCATGCTGAAGGGTTGTCTGGCGAACGTTTAGTCCTCGAGATTTTGTCACCACGCAAAAATGAACGCGATCTCTATCAATTGATCAAATCGATAGAAGAACGAGCCTTCATTATTACGTATGAGCCAAAATATATTTCAGGTGGTTTTTGGACAAAAAAAGTGCGCAAACGTCAAAAAAATATCTAAAAAAAGAGCCTTCGGATACGAATCTCAAAGTGAGCAATGATGCTTTTTTGAGATGGATCCTTGGCTCATTTTTTTATTCTACAGTTACTGCTTTTGCTAGATTACGCGGTTTATCAACATCATACCCACGATGTAATGATGCATAATACGCAATCAATTGTGTCGGAACAACAGTGACTAATGGAGTTAAAAACTCATGCACATTGGCTACGATCAATTGGTCGCCTTCTTTGGCCAATGCTTCGCTAGCAATCACAAAAGTACTTGCTCCACGACTTTCCACTTCTTTTAAATTCCCACGCATATGTGCGCCAGTCAATGTATCTGTGACTAAACCAAAGACAGGTGTTCCATCTTCAATTAACGCGATCGTCCCATGTTTTAACTCACCTGCTGCAAAACCTTCTGTTTGGATATATGAAATTTCTTTTAATTTCAACGCAGCTTCCATTGAAACAAAATAATCTGCTCCACGACCAATGTAAAATGCATTACGTGTCGTCGCTAACAACTCTTTCATCGCCTGATCGATGGTTTCTTTTTCTGCAATAATCGTATCCATCGCATTTGCTGCGAATCCTAATTCTTGTACAATATCAAATTCGATTGCTTCTTTGCGGTTTAATTTCATTCCTAATGCTTTTCCTAAAAGATTCATCAACGTTACTTGTGCGGTATAGGCTTTAGTAGACGCCACTGCGATTTCTGGTCCAGCGTGCAATAATAACGTATACGTTGCTTCACGTGATAAAGTTGAACCTGCAACGTTTGTAATCGTTAAAGCTGGTAAGTTCAATTCATTCACTTTCACCAATACTTGACGACTATCTGCAGTTTCTCCGCTTTGTGTTAAGAAAATGAAAAATGGATTTTTAGATAGCATAGGCAAACGGTACCCGACTTCACTAGATACATGAAGTTCGACTGGAATCCCCGTCATCGTTTCAATCGCATGTTTCGCTGCCCATCCCGCATTATAACTTGTTCCACAAGCCACAACATAAATACGATCACTTTGGCTCATATGTTCTAATAACGCATCATCGATTGTTGTTTGACCATCTTCTGTAACATAAGTCTGTGCGAGACGACGTAAAACAGCTGGTTGTTCATCGATTTCTTTTAACATATAGAAAGGATACATTCCTTTTTCAGTATCCGCTGCATCTAACTCAGTCACAAAAGCTTCACGAGTCACAAGATTTCCTGCTTGGTCTTCAATCACGATCTCATCCGCGCGAACAAATACCATTTCACCATCGTTGATCTCTACAAAACGATTGGTTTGAGTCAACATTGCCATCGCATCACTACAAATGACGTTAAATCCATCTCCTAAACCAATCAATAATGGACTTTTATTTTTAGCTACATAGATCGTATCTTTATCTTCGCGATCGATCATAGCAAATGCGTATGATCCGTGGATCTCTTTTAATGCACGACGAAACGCATCGGCAGTCGACAATCCTTCTTTTTCAACGAAATAAGCGACTAAGTGAATCGCGATCTCCGTGTCAGTCTCTCCAATAAAATGATCTTCTACTAAAAAATTCGCTTTTAATTCATCGAAGTTTTCGATCACACCATTGTGGACCAATACAAAACGACCAGAAGTAGAGGTATGTGGATGGGCGTTGTGCTCACTAGGGACACCATGTGTCGCCCAGCGTGTATGCCCGATTCCCATTGTTCCATTTACTGTTTCATTTAATTTATCTTTTAAGTTTTGGATTTTTCCTTTTGATTTCACTAAGTGATGATGTGTGCCATCTGTTAAAAAAACACCCGCTGAATCATATCCGCGGTATTCTAATTTATCTAAACCATATAATAAAATATCTTTTGTTTGTGGATTTCCGATTACTCCTACAATTCCGCACATTTGTTAAAAACCTTCTTTCATAATTGGTATACTCTATATTTATACCACAAAAAACTGTTTTTACAAGTTTTTAAGCTATATTTTCTATTTTTTATTTAAAATGGTATATATCAATGATAACAATAAAAAAAGAGAACGATTATGCGCTCTCTTTTCCTTCTTCCATCAATTGATGTGTAAAGCCTTCTCCGATCACATTTTGTACTTCGTTGACAATAACAAAAGCCTCAGGATCGATACGATTGATAATTTTTGTGACTGCAAGTAACTGTGGACGACTAATCACAATGTACAAGACCGGGCGTTCTTCCTTGGAATAATAGCCTTTAGCATCAAAAACTGTAATCCCGCGCTGAATCTCTTGATCGATCGTGTGTGCGATCTCTACGTGATGTTTTGAAATGATTGTAATCGCCTTTTTCGGATTAAACCCTTCAAGTAAATAATCCAAGACTTTAGTTGAAACATAAAGTGAAACAATTGTTAAGATCATACTCTCGATCCCAATAACAAACACCGAAATCAATACGACTAAAATATCGATGAATAGTAATGCATAACTCACATTCCAACCTAAAAACTTATTTAATATCTTAGCTACGATCGCACTTCCTGCAGTCGTCCCATTACCTAGCATGATCAGTCCCATTCCGGTTCCCATCAAAAATCCTGCGGCTATTGCAGCAACAATCCGTTGATCAGTATAAAAATGCCAGTCATGTGTCAGATTCAAGAAAAAAGACATAAATGCCATTGCAGCTAATGTATATAGTACTGTTGCTCGATCCAAAAATTTCCAACCAATCAATAACAAAATTCCATTTAAAACCAAATTGGTCCAAGCAGGTGCCCATTGATAAAGATAATATAAAATCATCGTAATCCCTGTGACTCCTCCTTCACCAAGATCATTACTAATCGCAAAATAGTTTACAGATACTGCGAAAATAAATGCACCAAGTAAAATTTGAATTACATTTCGAACAATAAGTTTCATTCTATCTCCTCCAAACTGACTATAAAAAAATAAGCAAGAGCATGAGCTCTTGCTTGACTTGCATGGCGACGTCCTACTCTCACAAAGGGAAACCCTTCACTACAATCGGCGCTAAGAAGCTTAACTTCTGTGTTCGGCATGGGAACAGGTGTGTCCTTCTCGCTATCGCCACCACACTATTGAGT
>NZ_CAJYIS010000018.1 GCF_913775425.1 uncultured Enterococcus sp. | reverse complement strand
TATTTCTCCGTTTCGCCAAAGTTTTCACGTTGATCAAGTTTACTGCAGATACGTTACGAGAAACTGAGTTACGTCCGTAAGATCCACAACCTAATGTCAATGATGGTAACATTTCATTGTAAATATCTCCGATACCACCTTCTGCAGATGGCGTGTTCACTAAGATCCGGCAAGCTTTCATACGTAAAGCAAATTTGATCTGTACATCTTCATCTTCAGAATGGATAACAGCAGTATGTCCTAGTCCACCTAGATTCAACATTGCTTCACTTAATTCGATTCCATGTTCCGTACTGTTTGATTTGATCATTGCCAATACTGGAGATAATTTTTCACGAGATAATGGATGTTGTGGTCCAACACCATCGATTTCAGCAATCAACATTTTTGTTCCAGCTGGAACATCGATTCCTGCATCTTTCGCGATTGAAATTGCTGAATGCCCAACGATTGCTGGATTTACAGCATATTTACCTTCATTCATTACTGTATTTTCTAATTTTTCTAATTCTTCAGGTTTCACGAAGTAGACTTGATGTGCTTGGAATTCCGCTTTTACTTCATCATAGATTTCTTTATCTACGATGACTGCTTGTTCAGAAGCACAGATCATACCGTTATCAAATGTTTTTGATACGATCAAATCGTTTACGGCGCGTTTGATTTTCGCTGTTTTTTCGATATATGATGGTACATTACCTGGTCCTACACCTAAAGCAGGTTTTCCAGTTGAATAAGCGGATTTCACCATTGCTGCTCCACCAGTTGCCAATACGATCGCAATACCTGGGTGGTTCATCAATCCTTGTGTTGCTTCGATCGATGGTTGTTCGATCCATTGTACACAGTGTTCTGGTGCTCCTGCAGCAATCGCTGCATCGCGCACGATACGTGCAGCTTCAGCTGAACATTTTTGTGCACTTGGATGGAAAGCAAATACGATCGGATTACGTGTTTTTAAGGCAATCATTGCTTTAAAGATCGTTGTTGACGTTGGATTTGTTGTTGGTGTTACTCCACAAACAACGCCGACTGGTTCTGCGATCTCGATCAATCCTTTTTGTTTATCTTCACTGATGATCCCTACCGTTTTATCATCTTTGATTGAATGCCAAATATATTCAGAAGCGTACATATTTTTGATTGCTTTATCTTCGTAAATTCCACGACCAGTTTCTTCAACTGCCATTTTCGCTAACATCATGTGATTATCTAAAGCTGCCATTGCCATTTCATGTACAATATGGTCGACTTGTTCTTGAGTAAAATCAGACATTTTGCGCATTGCTTCGTTTCCACGAGCCGCCAATTCATCGATCATTGTTGCAACATCAACTGTTTTAACTTCTTCTTTTTTTGCCATTGATAGGTTCCTCCTATTTATCTCTAACTTGTTAACTTATTCACAAGAATAATATACCTCACTTCTTTTCTTTTGTAAATACTTTTTTGTGATTTTTTTCACTAAAAAGTAAAAAAAGAAAAAAGAGCTAAAAACTAGCTCTTTTTCTCTTTATTTTTCAGTTTTTTCTTCTTCGATCACTTCATCCACTTCAGTTTCAGCTAAAGTTTCTGGTGTTTCTTCTACGATCACACTTGTTGGTGTCGTTGGTGGTGTTACAGTGCGGATCGCTGTACGATCGAATTCTAATACGATTCCTTCACAGTCAATCAATACTGTATTTTTTTCTTTATTGACTTCAGAAATGACTCCGTGTAAGCCCCCGATTGTAACGATTGCACTTCCTGGTTGCATTGAATCCAATGTTTCTTGACGCTTTTGTTGTTGTTTCTTTTGTGAACGTTGGAAGAATAACATCATTCCTCCAAAGAAAACTAACATAATGATTAATTGTACCATCTAGACACCTCTCCATATTCTTTTCTCTACTGTAGCACAAAACAACATAAGTTCTCTAGACCTTTTAGAAGTTTTTAGCGTTTTCTTTATTAAATCCGTACTCTTCAAAAAAGGCTTGACGAAATTCCAATAAATTATCATCCATAATGGCTTGACGCACTTGTTTCATCACATTCAATAAGAAGTGCAAGTTATGGTAAGACGTCAAACGGATACCAAATGTTTCATCACATTTGATCAAATGACGGATGTACGCGCGTGTATAGTTTTTACATGTGTAGCAATCACATTTTTCATCTAATGGTCTAAAATCACGAGCATATTGGGCATTTTTAACGACTAATCGACCTTGAGATGTCATACAAGTGCCGTTACGTGCAATACGAGTCGGTAAAACACAGTCAAACATGTCGATTCCACGCATCACACCATCGATCAACGAGTCTGGTGTTCCAACGCCCATCAAGTAACGTGGTTTATGATCTGGGATCAATGGCGTCGTAAAGTCTAAAACACGGTTCATTTCAGATTTTGGTTCTCCAACAGATAATCCTCCGATCGAATATCCAGGAAAATCCATACTGATCAAGTCTTTTGCACTTTGGCGACGTAGATCTTCAAAACCAGCTCCTTGGATGATTCCAAACAACCCTTGACGATCTGGATTCGCGTGTGCTTTTAATCCACGTTCAGCCCAACGAGAAGTTCGTTCAACTGATTTTTTGACATAGTCATAACTTTCATCAAATGGTGGACATTCATCAAAACTCATCATAATATCAGAACCTAATTTATTCTGGATATTGATAGCTTTTTCAGGTGATAAAAATAGTGGCGAGCCATTTAAATGATTTTTAAAATGAACACCTTCTTCTTCGATATTCCGCATATCAGCTAATGAGAATACTTGGAAACCACCTGAATCCGTTAAAATCGGTTGATCCCAGTTCATAAATTTATGTAAGCCACCTGCTTCTTCGACCAAATCTTCTCCTGGTCGTAACCATAAATGATACGTATTGCTCAAAATGATCCCTGCACCCATTTGCTTTAATTCTTCTGGAGCGATCGTTTTTACAGTGGCAAGTGTTCCTACGGGCATGAACATTGGCGTTGGGAATGTACCGTGTGGTGTAATGATCTCACCTAAGCGGGCTCCAGTGTGTTTTTCTTTTTTTATTAAACGATAACGAATGGCTGGTTGCGACATTCATTTCCCTACTTTCTGATTTAAATTAAACTGCACTTTCCATCATAAGTGCAGTTTAGTTAATTTGCAAGCGTGTTTACTCTTTCTTATTTGTGATATAATGAATCATTCACAAATGCATTTGCAAAATTTTTTGGGAGGATTGATTATGAAAAAAAATCGGGAATTAAAAACCGAAGCTAAAGCAATGCTAAAAGGAAATTGGAAAGATGCTGTATTGCTAAATTTGGTGCCTACACTTTTATTATTAGCTGTATTCTACCTTATTTTATTGCCCTCATTTATGTTGATTTATCATTTTACAGGAGACGGCGCTTCGATCACTGCACAAAGCAACAATGGAACTAGTTCAGGTGGTCAATTTGTCAGCGGTTTGATCGGTACTTTCTTCTCACTAGCTGTTACATGGACATTACTAGACATGTTACGTCATAAGCGTGAAAAAATTGTTCCTTTTAAAGATGCCTTTCGTACGTTTACATCACCTTATGCTTTGGTAATCTTCGTGGTTTATTTGATTCAAACGATTTTTATCGCTTTATGGTCTTTACTGTTTCTCATTCCAGGTATTGTTAAACGTTATTCATACTATCAAGCATACAATATTTTCTATGATACATATGAACATACTGGAGAACGTTTAGGTTATTTAGATTGTATTACAGCAAGTCGCAAATTAATGAATGGCCATAAAGGTCAACTCTTTGTTTTAGAAATTAGTTTCATCGGCTGGCATATCTTAGCAATTATGACTTTAGGAATCGGTTATCTGTGGTTGAATCCTTACATCGCCGCAACGAAAGCAGCCTTTTATGATGCTTTACCAAAAGAATTAGCCTAAATATAACAAAAGTGAACAGTCAAAAGAAAAAAGCCGAATCATTCCGAGAGTAGTTTCACCTATTTCGGAAATGATTCGGCTTTTTTTTAAAGAAATTACTTCTAGAACACCATTTATCTAGTTTTTAGGGGTGTGACAGACTTCTGTCACACCCCTTTTGGTTTAAGCTTCTTCAGCTTCTTCTTCATCAGGCAAGCGATGGAATTTGATCAATTCATTCACGAAAATTGGAACAAATGATAAGAAGATCGCTAGCAACCAATGATTGAAACTGATTCGAACTAAACTAAACAGCGATTGTGTAAATGGAACTAACGCGATGACTGTCGTAATCACGATCGCTAAAATCGCCATTTCAAATAATGACTTATTCGACGATAAACGTACATTAAAGATTGAACGTTCACTGCGTACATTGAAGACATGTAAGATCGAAGAATACGCTAAAATCAAGAAAGCAACAGTTTGTCCTACCTCATGGCTAGCATCAACCCAAGGACTAATAAAATCAACAAACGTTCCAAGGTAATAACCAAATAGTGTCACGATAGTAAAGACCGTTGCATTGATTCCAATTTTTTGGAACAATCCACGGGCAAAGATACTTTCATTTGGTGGAATTGGTGCCTCGTTCATGATCCCTTTTTCAGCAGGTTCTTTTCCTAATGCAAATCCAGGTAATCCATCGGCAACGACGTTTACAAACAATAATTGAACTGCTGTAAATGGCGCACCCCAACCAAATAACATTGCAAGCAATACGATAAAGATCTCTGAGATATTACAACTTAATAAGAAGTTTACCGCTTTACGAATGTTTTGGTAGACTGTTCGACCTTGCGCGATTGCATCTACAATCGTCGCAAAATTATCATCAGTTAAGACCATATCCGCAGCACCTTTGGCTACATCAGTTCCCGTAATGCCCATCGCACAACCAACATCACTAGCTTTTAAAGCAGGAGCATCATTCACACCATCACCTGTCATCGCAACGGTTGCACCGGTACGTTGCCATGCTTGAACAATTCGAATCTTATCTTCTGGAGTTACACGAGCATATACTGATAAGTTTTTCACTCGATTATCCAACTGTTGATCCGTCATTTCACGTAATTGAGCACCTGAAATCGCTTCTTGTGGTTTGGATAAGATTCCTAACTCTTTAGCGATCGCACTAGCGGTCACTACGTGGTCACCGGTGATCATTACTGTTTTGATGCCAGCTCGTTTCGCTCTAGCAATTGCACCTTTACTTTCAGGTCTTGGCGGATCGATCATGCCGATCAAACCTAAGAGTTGTAGATCTTTTTCTAAATATTCAGAAGTCATCTCTTTTGGTTCTTCATCAAAAGTCCTAAATCCTACAGCAATCACACGTAGCGCTTTTTTCCCAAAACGATCATTGACAACTGTGGCTTGTTCGACGTCACCATAACGAAAACGTGGCATCAAGACGTCAAAAGCTCCTTTGGTAACGGAAATGTATTTTTTACCATGTTTATGAACGGTCGTCATCATCTTACGTTCAGAATCAAACGGCAATTCACCGATCCGGACATAGGTTTCATCTAGCTCATCTTTGGTATGGTAGCTTTCTTCTAATGAGCGAACGATCGCGATTTCCGTAGGGTTCCCTTTATAAGTTTTTTCTTCTCCTTTTTCGATAATGACGTCGGTACATAATGAAGCAATTTTTAAAACTTCGATCGCTTCTTCTGTCATTGCATCTTCTGCATCGACAACTTCATCACCATGACGCCAAATACGACGAACGGTCATTTTGTTTTGTGTCAATGTTCCTGTTTTATCTGAACAAATGACACTTGCCGATCCTAATGTCTCTACAGCAGGTAATCGTCTGATGATCGCATGTTTCTTCGCCATTTTTTGAACACCAAAAGCTAATGCTAATGTGACGATCACCATCAACGTTTCCGGAACAGCTGCCACAGCTAGAGATACTGCTGTCATAAATAGTTCTAGTACTGGCTCACCTTGTAGATAGCCCACTAAAAAGACGATAGCTGCTGCACCTAAAGCAATCAGGCTGATCCGTTTGCCCAGTTGATTCAAACGACGTTGCAGTGGCGTAATGGTTTGACTAGTACTATTCAATAAGGTAGCAACTTTCCCCATTTCAGACTGCATTCCAGTTGCCGTAACGATCGCACGGCCACGGCCGTTGACTACTGTACAGCCCTTAAAGACCATATTCAGCTGGTCACCCAAGCTTTCTTCCCCTGTTGTTTGGAAGTCAGCATCTTTCATTACGGGTTCGCTCTCCCCGGTTAACGCAGACTCTTCAACACGTAATTGGGAAGTTTGCGTTAGCCGAGCATCAGCTGCAATCATTGAACCATTTTCTAAAATCAAAATATCACCGACTACGACTTCTTCAGCGTCGATCTCGATCACTTGGCCATCGCGCAGTACTGAGGTAATCTGTTTGTTCATATCTTCAAGTGCTGCCAGTGCTTTTTCTGCATTGCCTTCTTGTACGATCGCTAGAACCGAATTGATCACGACGATTGCGATGATCAATAATCCCTCAAATAGATCACCATGTTCTGTTGAGAACGCAGTATAAAAAGAGATTGCTGCTGCGACAAGTAAAATAATCGTTGTAAAATCAGATAAGCTATGCAAAATCTTTGAAAGTATCGTTTGACCAGGTGGTTGTTCAAACTGGTTCCGTCCATTTTCTTTCAACCGTTTGGCTGCTTCCTGACTAGTTAATCCTTGCGAAAGATCCACATTGGTTTCTTTCTCGACTACATCAATTGTTTTTTTATATTCTTCCATTCCATTCCTCCTTATAGTCGTTCTACTTTTACTATAGCATGCTTCGTCAAACACTTTCAAGAAATAGGGTAACGAAAAGTAAGAAGTCTGTGTTCTTTTATACAAACTTAAAAAAATGTAAAAAAACACAATCTGACGTCAGATTGTGTTTTTTAGTATTTATTTTACGAACATTGCGTCACCAAAACTAAAGAAACGGTAACGTTCGTCGATGGCATGTTGATATGCTTCTAGTGTAAACTCACGGCCAGCAAAGGCACTAACTAACATGACTAAAGTCGATTTTGGTAAATGGAAATTCGTCGAAAAGGCATCGACCACTTTCCACTGATAACCTGGTTTGATGAAAATGCTCGTCCAACCACTGTCTTCTTGCAAGCGTCCATCAAATTTTGATCCAATCGTTTCTAATGTACGGATCGAAGTCGTTCCAACTGCTACGATTTTCCCACCGCTGTCACGCACTTCATTTAACTGATCCGCTGCTTCTTTGGTTAAACGATAAAATTCACTGTGCATATCATGCTCTTCGATGTTATCCACACTAACTGGTCGAAACGTTCCTAGTCCAACGTGTAACGTCAAATAAACCAATTTCACACCTTTAGCTTGAATTTTTTCTAATAGCTCTTCTGTAAAATGTAAGCCAGCTGTTGGTGCCGCAGCTGAACCATTTTCTTTTGCGTACACGGTTTGATAGCGATCTGGATCTTCTAAACGTTCTTTGATGTAAGGGGGTAATGGCATTTCACCTAGTGATTCTAAAATCTCTAAGAAGATCCCATCATAACTAAAGCGAATGATACGCCCACCATGTTCTAATTCTTCTTCCACAACAGCGGTTAAACGACCATCCCCAAAGGTAATTTTCGTGCCAACTTTAGCGCGTTTCGCTGGTTTGATCAAGGTTTCCCAACTATCGCCTTGGGTGTTTTTTAATAATAAAATCTCTAGGTGACCACCAGTTTCCGTTTTTTCGCCATATAAACGTGCAGGAAGAACACGGGTATTATTCATAACTAGTGCATCGCCAGGATTTAATTCATCGATGATATCATGGAAATGTTTGTCTTCCATTTCTTTGGTTTTCGTATTTAACACAAGTAAACGTGAACTCGCACGATCTTCTAATGGTGTTTGGGCGATCAATTCTTCTGGTAAATCAAAATCAAAATCTTCAGTTGTTAACATTCTACTTCACTCTCTCTACTTAGTTTGCTTATCTATTCTATCATTTTTTAAGTAAACTTTACACTAGCCTGTTTAGCGAAAAGAGAGTGTGACAAAAATTTGTCACACTCTCTTTTTCTTAATGGAAAATATGGCTTTTCTTGATCATAGCACTCGTTTTCTTTTGGATATGAACCATCTTCGGTGCTGCGTAAAGTCCGATTGCAAAAAATCCTAATGCAATCAGTACTAGTACGATGATATCGATCCGTGCATTCGGCCAATACACACCACCAGCAGACTCACGTAGTAAGTTTACGGCATACGTAAATGGCAATAAAGGATTGATCATCTGGAAGAATTTTCCAGATACTTGGATCGGATAATTTCCTCCACCACCAGAAATGGAAAGGACTAAGATAATGATCCCAACTCCTTTACCAAAGTTACCAAGTAATGCGACCAGTACATAAATGATCATCATAAAGGTCAATCCGATCAATAAAGCAAAGAACACACTAAGTACAGGTGCTTTGACATCGACTCCTAGTAAAAAGATATTTCCAAGTGTCACGATCAGCGTTTGGAAGATCGACATCGTCAAGAAGGTCAACATCCGTGCTAAGAATGTTTCACGTCTTGTAAAGCGTTGGTGTTCTTTTTTGCTTAAATGGAAATCCGTCGTTGCGATACTTGAGAAGAGTAACGCTCCGACCCATAAACACAATGCAGTATAAAATGGTGTACTTGCTGATCCATTATTTGCGATTGGATACATCGTGGTTGTTTTCAGGTCGACTGGATTCGTAAAGAACTCACTTTCTTTTTGAACATCTTGTTTCATCAATTTGATCAATTGACCTAGATCAAGCGTTTCTTCTCCTTTATTGATTGCTTCAGCGGCCTTCGCAATTCCTTTTTTGATCGATGGCCAATCGTCTTGAATCAATGTATTCGCCAGATTTAATGCATTCTCGACATCTGGGAATTTTGCATTTACCGTGTCTAAAGTGTTCGTGATATCTGTTTTGACTCCTGGCCAATCATTTTGCATAAACTCACTAGCTAATTGTAGTTTATCTGCTACGATTGGCAATTCGTTTTGATACAGATCCGCCCCCTTATTGATCGCTGAGATGATTTGATCCATATGACCATTCAACATTTCATTTGCATCTGTCAATTCTTGGCGGATCGCAGGAAGCTGTGCTTGATATTTTTCTAAGATCCCAATCGCTTGGGTAACCGTTCCTTGTGTTGCATCAAGCAATTGTTTTAGCTGAGTATAATTGATCTCGCCCATCAAGGATTGAGCATTATCTAATGTTGCAATCAATTCTGTTAAAATCGTTCCGACTTTATCTCCGATATTCAACTGTTGCACTTGAGCGATCGTTTGTTGGATCGATTGCGCAGTCGTATTGATCGTTCCCAAAATCGCTTTGAGCTGATTGATTCCTGCATCTGACGTCACATCGATCTGACTCAAACGTTGTGCCATACCATTCGCCAATGTTTGGGCATTACGTAATTGTTCAATCGTTTGTGTAAATGCAGTAGTATTCGTTGTTTGTTGCAATGATTCTAAAAAGTCAGCAATCGTACCTAGTAAAGTAGCTTGCGTTTCAAACCGTTTTTGTAAATCGTTCACTAGTGCTTGTAAAGCGGTTCTTTCTTCTGCAGTCAGTTCATTTTTATCCAGTAATTCCTGAATTTTTGCTGTTACTTTTTGTGTATCGCTAGCTAGTTGATTCACAGAGCTTAACGTCGTCTCCACTGAAGCTTGGATCGAAGGCAATGCTGTCTGCAGTTGTTTGGCAAAATCTTCAACCGATGTTGCTGTACCACTAGCTTGTTGACCAAGTTGTTCGATTTGTGGCCACAAACTTTGGACCTTCTCGATGACTTGTAATCCTTCTTTTGCTTCGTTGACTCCTTGCGTCATTGTTTGTTCGACTGAATCAAAATCCTTGTTGATTTCTGCTAGCTGATTGCCTGCAGCTTGCAATTCAGGGATTTTTTGTTGCAAGGTCAAAATAACAGATGCCTGTTCTTTGATACTTGGCATCTTACCATTTAATTCAATGATTTTTTCACCTAATTCATCAACTTGTGGTAAGTACCCTTTAAGCTCGTTGGCTTTATCTAATTTGGTTTTTAGTTCGGGTAATTTTTGATGCAAGCTCACGACTTCTGCTAAATAACCGTCAATTTCAGACATATTGCTATTTGTGGTTAAGATCAAGTCTTTGATTTTATTGATCGAAACAAGATTTGTTTCGATATCATATCCCACTTCTTTTAATGCCTTAAATAAAGTTGAAGAAGCTGTATTGATAAAATTACTACTGATTTCTTCTTTTAAACTTTGCGCGCCTTTATCTGTGATCTTCGGCGCGATCGCATTGATTTTTTCATTAAAGTAATAGTTGATCGTCGGTTTTTTGATTTCACCTTTAGTAAAACTAATCAAGTCTTCAGAGAAGTTTTTCGGTAAATAGATCCCTGCATAATACTTTCCTGATTTGACTCCTTCTGTGACTTCTTCTTTTGAATCCACAAATTGCCAACCCAACTGATCATTTTTATGTAATTCTTCCAATACATCTTTTCCGATATCGATTTTTTTATCTTTGATCGTAGCTCCTTTATCGTCGCTATAGATCGCAATCGGTAATTCACCAGTGTTCCCATATGGATCCCATAATGCTTCGATATTAAACCACGCGTAAAGCGAAGGTAAAAACATTAAGGCTACAATTAAAAATGCCGCAATCGGTATTTTAAATACACGTTGCCAATCTAGTCGATAAAGGTAAAATACGTTTTTTATTTTTTGCACTTTATTCACCTGCTTTTTTAGTCTCGATGTTTAAATTATCACGTTTCATCATAGTTTTCCACGATTGAAAATTTGCAGAAAGTATTTTTTAGACAAAGTATCTAGTTTGTCTAGTTTATAAAAAAAGACGAGGCAATCGATCACTGTCTCGTCTTTTACATTAGCCTTCTCGATTTTTTTTCGCGGCCATCCGTACTGCTTGAATTGTTGCGGCTCTAAAGCCATTTTCTTCTAACGATTGCACAGCTGCAATCGTGGTCCCCCCTGGTGAGCAGACTTGGTCTTTTAACATAGCTGGATGTTCTCCGGTTTCAGCGACCATTTTCGCTGCCCCTAAAACAGTTTGAGCGGCAAACGTATAAGCTTGACTTCTGCTCATCCCTTCTGCCACGGCTCCATCTGCTAAAGCTTCAATGAATAGATATACATATGCAGGTGCTGAACCACTTACGCCAACTACTGCATCAATCAAGCTTTCTGGTACCACTTCGGCACGTCCAAAGCTAGACATCACTTCTAATACAGCTACTTGTTCGTCAGCTGAAACATTTGGTGTGACAGATACACTACTCATCCCCTCACCGACCATAGCCGGTGTATTCGGCATTACTCGAATGATCTTTTGATTGCCTAATTCTTGCTCGATTTCAGCAATCGTAACACCTGCAGCAATCGAACAAATCAACTGTGTTGAAATCCAAGGTTTGATCGTTGCAAGTAACTGACGTAAAATATTTGGTTTCACCGCTAAGATCACTAAATCAACTTGTTTGATCAACTGCTCCATTTCTAAAATCGGTGTAACGTGATAGGTATCGACAACTTTTTCTAAAGTTGGCGCATAGCGATGGTTATAGACTAAAATTTCACTTGCTTGATATAGTTGACTATCGATCATCCCTTTGATCATTGCTTGGGCCATGTTACCAGCGCCAATAAATCCAATTTTCAACATCTATAAATCTCCTTTATTGATCAAATGACACTACTTTTTGTTTGTTAACGACGACATATCCTCTGACTGGCGTCTTTAAAGTCTGCATTGAAAAGGGAATTTGCCACTCCCACTCTTGTTCCCCTTGTTGAAAAATACCGGTCGGCTTTGTTTGGTATTCGTCTGCTCGGTTGATAGTTACAAGCAAACAATAGCCTTCAAATTCGATTTGTTGCTGTTGTCTCAAGTGACGGATTTTTTTTATAATTTGATAAAGCAGACCTAAAGCTGTTAGAAGTATAAGTATGAATGCAATTGTACTCATTTAGATAAAAGACCATTTTCAGACACTTTAAGATCAATCCCCACACTGACCTTAATCGCGCGTTCAACTTCCATCATTTTTTCTTCATCGACTCGGCAAATTTTGTCTTTTAAGCGTGACTTATCGAGCGTGCGAATCTGTTCTGCTAAAATCACTGAATTTCTTTCTAATCCCATCTTCGACGCTGCAATTGGAATATGCGTCGGTAATTTCGGTTTGGCAATTTTTGCGGTAATGGCCACAACGATCACCGTTGGGCTAAAATGGTTGCCTAAATTATTTTGAACAATCAATACCGGTCGTACACCGCCTTGTTCTGAACCAACGACCGGAGATAGATCTGCAAAGTAGATATCTCCTCGCCTAATCATATACTTCCCCCTAATGTTTATAAATTCTTGGTAATCGTTCTGAAAATAGACAGGCGACTTCATAATGAATCGTGCCTATATATGTTGCTAAATCTACTAATTCAATACTTTTTTCACCCATTGTTCCTACAAGTACGACCGGCTCTTTCACCGGTAGTTCATACGGCAAACGGACCATGATTTGATCCATACACACACGACCTACGATCTCACAATAGTGGTTATCGATCAAGACATGAAAACCTTGTAGCTTACGAACAAATCCATCTGCATAACCAATCGGTATCGTACCGATCCATTCGGTATCAAGTGTTTGATAGGTTGCACCGTAGCCGATCTTTGTTCCTTTTGGCACTTGTTTGACTTGCACCAATTCAGATACTAGACTCAATGCTGGTATCAGTGGATAGGGTGAATCTAACGCATTGCCTGAAGGATTTAAACCATAAAGTGAGATGCCATAACGAACCAAGTTCCCTTCACTTTCTTGCCATAATTCACTCGCACTATTTGCAGAATGAATGTAGCGTGGACGCTTTGGTAAACTAGCGATGATCGCTTTGAAGCGTTGATTTTGTTCATTTGTATACGACTGATCCGCTTCGTCTGCTGTGGAAAAATGAGTGAAGATCCCTTCGCAAAAAAAGCCCGCTAACTCATCGATTGTTTCATAACTTTGTAAGACTTCAGCTTGATTTGTAAAGCCGATTCTACCCATTCCTGTATCGATCGCAAGATGAAGTGCGATTGGATTTTCCCATGGTGTTTGTTGATACGTTTTGTTTGCTTCTCTTAACCATTGTGATGTGGCAAGCGGAATCGAAAAGCGATACTGACTAATCAGTGCTAAATACTGTGGGTCGACGATTCCTAAAATCAAAACAGGTGCTTGTATGCCGGCCTCACGTAGTTCGATCGCTTCATCGATCGTCGCCACGCAGCAGCCCGTTGCTCCTTCTTCTAAAGCAATTTTCGCTATTGGAACAGCGCCATGACCATAGCCATTGGCTTTGACTACAGCGAACACTTCTTCTTCTGGTCGACGATGGGTATGTAGATGGTGCATATTTTGACGGATTGCCTCAGAATCAATAATCAATTGAGTAGGGCGATGATACGATGTGACCACAATCATCCCTTCTTTCTCTCTTTTTTACTCTTGTTCTAATACTACTTGTGCAAATGCGGTGGTATCTGTATGCGTAATGCTGACATGTACCATCTCTAGCGGCCAAGGTGCTTTGGTAAACACTGGTGCACCTTTTGAGCTAGCTAAAATCTCAAGATCTTGAAAGGTTACTTTACCAATCCCAGTCCCATAGGCTTTAGAGAATGCTTCTTTACATGCAAAACGCCCTCCTAAAAATTCGATTTTTCGATGCTTAGGAAGGGAGTCAAAATACGTATGTTCATTTTTGGTGAGTACTCGTTTTGCAAATGAAGGTTTCTCTTCAATAATTCGCGCAATTCGAGGTAACTCAACTGCATCAATGCCGATTCCTTTAATCATTTATGTAAGTCCTTTTTCTAAAGTTAGTCTTATTCTACCAAAAAATCTCGAGAAAAACAGATATATTTTTTCCTTTTTTGGATAAAAAAAACGAGCAAGACATCAGCCTTACTCGTTTACTTATTAATCTTGGTTTGAACGGATCACAAAACTACGTTTGCTATCTGAAGAACGACGACTTCTTTTCGCTCCATCTTCACGTGGTCCACGATTGCGATCACGGTTGCCACCGCCATCACGATTACGGTCGCGGTTATCGCGGCCACCACGTTCGTCACGGCCTCCGCCACGGTTATCACGACGACGATTTCCGCCTCCGCCATTACGGTTACGGTTTCCACCGCCACCACGATTGCGATTGCCTCCGCCGAAGTTTTTCTTCCCTTGAGGTAATGGACGTTCTGGTGTAATTTTAACTGGTTCTTGATCAGCAGGATCTTTTGCTAATACTTTTAATAGTAACGCAGCAATATCTTGTGCAGAATGATCTTGTAATAATTCCTCAGCTGAAGCTAAGTAACGATCTAAACCATTTTCTGCTAATTTTTCTTCTACTTGCTCAATCGCAGCACCTAATTGGCCTTTGAACGCTTCGATTTCACTTGGTGGACGTAGAGGTGTCATACGTTTTTTCGTTAAGTTTTCGATAACGTGTAAGTAGCTCATTTCATTAGGAGTTACAAACGTTACAGACATTCCGCCTTTACCAGCACGGCCAGTACGACCAATACGGTGAACATAGCTTTCTGGATCTTGAGGGATATCGTAGTTGTATACATGAGTAACGCCAGAAATATCTAATCCACGAGCGGCAACGTCTGTCGCAACTAAGATATCAAGATTTCCACCTTTAAAGCTACGTAATACACTCATACGTTTTTGTTGAGAAAGATCACCATGGATTCCTTCTGCTTTGTAACCACGAGATTCTAAACCACGTGCTAATTCGTCAACACGACGTTTTGTACGACCAAATACGATTGTCAGTTCTGGTGATTGAACGTCTAGTAAACGCGTCATGATATCGAATTTTTCAAAATCTTTTGAACGTACGTAGAATTGATCGATCAAATCAGCAGTCATTTCTTTGGCTTTGATTTTCACGTGATCTGGCTCATGCATGAATTTCACACCGATGTTTTTGATCGCCGGTGGCATTGTTGCTGAGAATAATAATGTTTGACGTGATTCAGGGACTTTAGAGATGATTGCTTCGATGTCTTCTAAGAAGCCCATATTTAGCATTTCATCTGCTTCATCTAATACTAATGTTTCAACTGTTGCTAATTTTAAGGTGTGACGGTTGATATGATCCAACATACGTCCTGGAGTACCGACTACGATATGTGGACGGTCTTTTAATTGACGGATTTGGCGACTAATATCAGCTCCACCATAAACGGCTTGAACACGTACTTTTTTGTCTTTACCTAAGCGGTATAATTCTTCTTGCGTTTGAATCGCTAATTCACGAGTTGGCGCAATGACTAATCCTTGTAATTGTTGTTTCGTCGTATCGATTTTTTCCAACATTGGCAAACCAAAAGCAGCTGTTTTACCAGTACCCGTTTGCGCTTGTCCGATAACATCTTTACCAGCTAAAGCCAATGGAATTGTTTCTGATTGGATCGGTGTTGCTTCTTCAAAGCCTGCACGTTCGATAGATGCTAAAAGCTCTGGTGATAAATTTAAGTCTTTAAATTTCAAATGAATCCTCCTATTGTACCATAATGACTTATGGCGCCCTCTTCTTAAAGGGTCTTGTCTTTTCGTTGAAGTGTTCATAGCTATATCCACCATCGTCCCTTACAATGGTAGATTCTCACCGAAAAACCACTTCTTGAAGACATTAGAAAAGGCGAGACAACTGTATACATTCCATTGTCTCCGCCTAGCATTGAATATCTGGCAAAAATTTGCCTGTCTATTAAGATCCCTTAGTGGGAATTTAAGTTTCTAAATGATAACTTCGTCTTTCGGCACGTCATTCATTCTAACACAGGATGAAATTTACATCAAGTTTACAGACTCAAGATTTCATATTCTTTCAAGCGTGCTTCGCGCCATTTTTTGTAAGATTTCTGCTTTGATTTCTTCACTAGTGAATGCATGAATGATTCCTTGGCGATTGATCAAGCGAAATTCAGCTTCAGTTAGATGATGCGCTTTTGTGATTTGATAATATTCATTTGTTAATGTGGTATTGGACACGGTGCGATTATCCGTATTTAAACAAAATACGATCTCACGTTCTAACCATTGACGGATTGGGTATTGTGCATAAGATTCGATTGCTTGCGTTTGAATATTGCTGGTCGGACAACCTTCGATACAAACTTCCGCTGGTAGTCGATCGAGATCTTTAGCTAAACTGATTCCATGACCGATCCGCTTGGCACCAGATTCGATGGCTTGATGGATGTTTTTAGTACAACCACACTCACCAGCGTGTAGCGTCAATTGGACATTTTCATGATCGATTAACTGTAACGGCTCTTTAAAGTCTAACGCAAAGCCATCTGCTTCTGGTCCAGCCAAATCAAAGCCAACGACTTTTTCCTCTCCTTGCGCTAGGACTTGTGTAAATATTTCGTTTACTTGAGTGGACAAAGTATTGCGCATGCCACAAACTAAAATGTTTCCTATGATCGCATATCGCTCTTGTGCCTCTTTGATACCTTGTGCTACAGCACGTAACGTTTCTGATACAGACAAGCCTTTTTCCATCGACAAACTAGGCGCAAAACGAATCTCTAAATACACGACACCATCGTCAGCGGCTTGCTCCATAACGTCAAAAGCAGCCATTCTTAACGCTTCTTTTGTTTGAAGATACGGCAACACATAATCAAAACAAACCAAATATTCCTCTAAATTTTGACACGTTTTCGAAGCTTGCATCTTCTCTCTTACAATTGCAAGATCCTCTTCGATCGGTAAATGTTGTACACGTGCAATTTGTTGTAACGTCTCTGGACGAATCGAACCATCTAAATGGCAGTGTAATTCAGATTTTGGAAATGTTTGAATTGATTCATAGGTAAACATGCGGTCACTCCTTTAGGTATTTTTAGCATTATAACGAGTCTTTACGAAATTGTATATAAAAAAACAGACATTTCTTGGAAATTTCAGGAAATGTCTGTTTTTACTAATTATTTTGTAAGAAAGTAACCACTTCGGCTAATCCCATTCCGTTACTTCCTTTGAATACTATACTATCTGTTGGTGTTAACTGTTGTTTTAATCCTTGCATCAATGCTTCTTTTTCAGTTGGCTCAAATAATCGATAGATCAGTTCAGGATAGCGATCTGGAATCAGTTCGGCTAACGCGTGCATCCGTGTTCCATAAAGATAGACTTCATCATAGCCGTTTAAATGATCGATCATTTGTGCATGCATTGCTAGTTCGTCAGGTCCTAATTCTAGCATATCTGCTAGTACGGCGATTTTTTTACCTGAAACGTCTAGTTTACCAAAACTATCTAATACTAAGCTCATCGCAGTTGGATTGGCATTGTAGACATCGCTCAACAGATCCGCTCCATTGAATGCTTTTAACCATTCCGTGCGTTGTTTGGTTAGTTCAAATGTAGCTAGACCATGTTGGATGTGTTCGACTGATAAGCCTAATAACTGTCCGATCGCAATTGCGATCAATGCATTCGTTACATTATAGCTACCGATAACTGGAATCTGATAAAGATGACCATCGACTACAAAACGAGTGTAGTCTCGTGTTTCTTCTAAAATTTGTGCTGCTAGATCACCAGTTTGAATCCCAAATGTTTGCTTCTTTTGGGTTAATTTCGCAGTCAATGGCTGTAGTAACGGTTCATTTTCGGGAACGATCACCACACCATCTTTGGCTAAAGCTGCTGTGATCTCCATTTTACCCGCTGCGATATTTGCTCGTGATCCTAAATTTTCGATATGTGCTTCACCGATCATTGTGATCGCTGTAATATCTGGTTTTGCGATCGTAGATAACAATGTCAAGTCACCAGCATGATCCATCCCCATTTCAAGAACTACCACTTCTGTAGTCGAAGGCATGTGCAATAAGGTGTACGGTAAGCCGATCTCATTATTGTAGTTTCCTTGTGTTTTATACGTTTTAAATTGCTGCGAAAGTACAGATTCAGTCATATCTTTTGTCGTTGTTTTCCCATTACTTCCAGTGATCGCTACGACCTTGGGCGCCGTTTTGTCACGATAGTACGTCGCAAGTGTTTGAAAAGCTGCTAAAACATCAGGTACTGCAATTGCTGTAATCGTAGAAGGTGCAGACGTTTCTTGGCTCCAAAAAGTAGCGATCGCTCCGTTTTCAATCGCTTGTTCGATAAACTCATGACCATCACGCGCTCCCGCTAACGGTACGAATAGATTTCCTGGTTTGATTTTTCGGCTATCAAACTCAACTCCAGTAATCATTCTTGGATCGCTATAATTAGCTGAAAAAAGAGCCGCAACTTCGGTTATTGATAATTTCATCGTAAATTCTCCTTAAAAAAAGAGCCGACCGTAAATGCGAGCCGACTCTTTGTGACTTAGTTTGAAAAATCTGTAGCATGATGTTGACGCTGTTTGTAGCGATTCAATCCTAATTGGATCAATTCTTCGATTAGATCGCCATATTTTAGTCCCATCGCTTCCCACAAAGAAGGATACATACTAAATTGCGTAAACCCTGGCATCGTATTCAATTCATTTAAGAACAATTCATTTTTATTTGTTAAAAAGAAATCACAACGGCTAAGTCCGCTACCGCCTAACATGATATAAGCTTTTTTTGCGTACTCTTGGGCTTGTTGTTGGACTTCATCGGATACTTCTGCTGGAATCTGCATTTCGATTTTATTGTCGATATACTTCGAGTTGTAATCATAAAAGGCAACATCTTTAACGATTTCGCCAGCCGCTGTCGTACGCACGTCTTCATTTCCTAATACGGCAACTTCGATCTCACGTGCTTCAATCCCTTGTTCAATCACGACACGAGAATCATATTTGTAGGCTTCAGCTAAAGCAGTCTGTAACTCTAAACGGTTTTCTGCCTTCGAGATCCCTACACTTGATCCCATATTCGCTGGTTTAACAAACATTGGGTAGAGTAATGATCCTTCACATTGTTCGAACACTTGCTTTGGATTTTCTTTCCATTGATGTTCTAAAACGGGTACATATGGTACTTGTGGAATCCCCGCAGCTTGTAAGATATATTTTGTCATGATCTTGTCCATCCCACAGGCACTCGTCACAACTCCCGCTCCAATATAAGGCATATCCAATACTTCTAAAAAGCCTTGGATCGTGCCGTCTTCACCATTTGGACCATGTAATAATGGAAACACGATCGTATCGGTTTCTTTGATTTCGCCTGGTGCAATAGACGTGGCGTTTTTCCCAACGGTTAAATGCAATTGCTCGATATCAGTCGGCTGTTCTGTCAATAAAGGGCCTTTTAGCCACTCGCCACTTTTTGAGATAAAGACTAACTGAACTTGATAGTAATCATAATAAATTGCTTGTAAAACGGAAAAAGCAGAAAGAATCGAAACATCATGTTCAGCACTTTTTCCTCCATATAACAATGTAATTTTCAAGAGTTGTTCCTCCTATAAGGTCTCTTATCAGAAATTTTTCTCCCCTATTTTAGCATAAAACACTTGTAAAGACACGTAATCTTTTAACGTTTTTCTAGTCCATTTTATTGAAATATTGGGTAAGTTCTTGCGTCAGCACTTGTAAAAAATGCTTACGATCCTCATGAGTAAATGGTTTAGGACCTTTGACACGTTTTTTTTGTTTCCGTAATTCCGCATGTTCAAAACGTCTGAGTAACAATAAATCGATCGTCTCTTTTTGGTATTCCACACCGGATTGATGGAAGACGCGAACCCCTTTTGGCAACAATAAAGAAGCTAAACCGTAGTCTTGAGTGATCACCCAATCACTTGCTTTTACTAATTTCACGATCTCATAATCAGCACGATCATGTCCTTTTTCGACGTAGACTAGCGTGACAAAATCTGGATATTCTTTGGTCGTAAAATGAGCGATACTCGTTACGATCAAAACAGGTAGGTTAAATTGTTTGGCGACTTGGATGACTTCTTCTTTAACTGGCGAGCCATCGCCATCGATAACTAAACGCATGAAAATCCTCCTTTACTAACTCAAGCTAAGGATATAAAAAAAACCAACAGAAAAATTCTGTTGGTTCACCAGTACTATTGCTAGTAGATGGGCCCATTTCCACATAGTTCCCATCCGACACCCTGCAAATCCGGCAGGTGAGTTTCCTCTTGTGCCTCTGTTGAGTAGTTGACCTAAGTCAACCGCCTCGGCTCATCGCATAACGATATAGTATCACAAAATAAGTAGAAAGCCTAGTTTTTTTCGTCTAAAATGGCACTTACTTTAGTAGTGATCAAATCGATCGCTACATGGTTTTCGCCACCTTCTGGCACGATCACATCCGCATAACGTTTCGTCGGTTCGATAAATTGATGATACATTGGTTTTACCACACCTAAATATTGATCGATCACAGAATCTAATGTACGACCACGCTCTTCGATATCGCGTTTGATTCGACGGATAATACGCGTATCATCGTCTGTATCGACATAGATTTTAATGTCCATCATCTCACGCAAACGCTCGTCTTCTAAAATCATGATCCCTTCTAAAATGATCACTTCTTTAGGTTCTTGCACGACCACTTGATCGCTACGTGTATGTTTGACATAATCATATACTGGGATTTCGATCGTTTTATATTCGACCAATTGATGCAAATGTTCGATCAATAGATCGGTATCAAATGCAAAGGGATGATCATAGTTTGTTGCCAAACGATCTTCAAATTTCAAATGACTTTGATCTTTATAATAGGAATCATGTTCAAGCATCATAATGGAGTGATTTGGAAAATGATCTAAAATCGCTCGACTGACACTTGTCTTCCCACTACCAGATCCCCCAGTCACTCCAATAATAATCGGCTTGTTCTTACTCATCTGTCTACCTCTTTCGTCTGCTTTTTCACACTTCTATCTATTATAGCGAATTTTTGATAAATTACCATGAAAAACCGACGATTTTTGCTAAATCATTAAAAAAAGGCTTGCAATTTCTTAAAATTGTGCACTTGATTCCAACTCATTCAATAACGCTGGTAATTCATCTAAAGTTGCGATTTGATAAGTCGGTTTTGCTTGATCGTTTGCTAGTGTTTCAGTCGAAAGCCAGATCGTGTCGATCCCATTTTTGATACCACCTGTGATATCTGAAGTGTAAGAGTCACCTACGATCACAAGCTTGTCTTTAGGAATATCGCGATTCGCATAAAAAATCGTGTCAAAAAACTTTTTGGCTGGTTTTTGGGCACCAACTTCATCAGAAACAAAAATTTGATCGAAATATTCTAATAGGCCTGCAGCTTTCAACCGTTTTCGCTGAGTCACTCCACGACTATTTGAAGCAACTTGTAGGGTGTAGCCTTCGTCATACAACTTTCGCACAACAGCTAAACTATTGCCTAAAAGTTGATGTTCTGAGGCTAACTGCGTACGAAACGCCTGATTGAGTAAACTTGGATCTGCTTTGATCGCAAAATACGTCAGCGTTCGTTTGAATCGCTCAACAAGCATCTCTTCGCGGCGATCATTTTCTTTTTCGATGATCTTCCACACATTACGGTTCATCTGATGGTAATAGGCAATCAATTCCTCTGTTACCGAGATATCTTGGGTTGTAAATGCATAGGTCAAAGCTTGCTTTTCAGCAGCCTGAAAATCTAATAATGTATCGTCAACGTCGAATAAAATCACTTTATAATGCATAACATTCCCCCTAGTTAAAATATGGTTTCAAAGCGTGCAATTCCTGACTTGTTAACGCGCGATAAGAACCAACGTCTTCTTGTTCTAAGCTTAATGGTCCCATAGATACACGCTTTAACGCAATTACTTTTTTCCCTTGAGCTAAAAACATTTTTTTCACTTGATGAAACTTGCCTTCTGAAATCGTAAGCAATGCAGTACTTTTTGTCGGAGAAGTCTCTAAAATCTTTAAGTTTGCTGGTTTACAGACTATTCCACCGATAAATTCGATCCCGGCTAAAAATGCTTGTTCATCTTGTGCGGTCAATGCTTCATTTACGGTTACATGATAGGTTTTTTCGACATGACGATCAGGATGCAATAAAGCAAATCCCAATGGTCCATTTGTGGTCAATAATAGTAAACCGGTCGTATCCCGATCCAGTCGTCCAACAGCATATAAATCAGGATGTCGATCTTGTGGATCTAGTAAATCAAAGACCGTTTGATGATTTTGATCTGAATTGGCGGTTACATAGCCTTGTGGTTTATGCAAGAGCCAGTACTGTTCTGTCGTTTCAAGTCGTTTGCCGGCCACAGTGATTTCATGGATCTGGCTATCGACATTTAATTTTTCTTCGTATATCTTTTCTCCATCCACTATGACTTGACCCGTTAAGAAAAGCCGTTTCATTTGCTTTCTGGAAGTATTTAAGTTTTTTTCGATTAATTTATCAATTCTCATTAGATTCCTCTGTTTTTTTCTTATTATACCGTACATTCAAGCGATCCAAAATCACTTTGTTTGACTTTTTAAACTATCCGTCCTATGCTTAATGAGTAAAGTAAATATGTTTCTCATACACAGCGTTACAACCTGGTGGAGAAAAGTTCAATCAAACTTTCCAGGGTAGCTTTGTATTCAAAGTTACCCTTTTGCGTGTTCTCACGTACCCACTTCATGTGAAGAGTAATCAAAATTTGCTTAAAATAAAGTGTCTTCGGACCCAATTTTCTAGGAGGAATTTAATTATGTCAGTTTCACTAAAAGCAAGTAAAAGAGAAGTTCGCCCCCGTTCATTACGTAACCAATTACGTCACGAAGGTAAAGTACCTGC
>NZ_CAJYIS010000017.1 GCF_913775425.1 uncultured Enterococcus sp. | reverse complement strand
TCCAGTATTCTCACCACATGCGGAACAAATTTGGCTCGTATAATGAGGGGAAACCATCACTAATTTTTTACCATACAAGTGTGACTGGTATGGTAAAAAATTAGTGATTGTTTCCCCTCATTATACGAGCCAAATTTGTTCCGCATGTGGTGAGAATACTGGACAAAAACCACTTCGTATTCGTGAATTTACTTGTCCTCATTGCGGAACACGTCATGATAGAGACATTAATGCTAGTATCAATATCTTGAACAAAGCGTTTGCCTAACGTTAAAGGCATTGGTACGGGACATCCTACAATCAACAATGTAGTACGCCATGGTTAATAGGAGAAACCGCTGTTGTTTAGAAAGTTAAACATCAAGTATGCTCTGTTCCCAGAAGCTCTGTTGCTTCAGCAACGAGTAGTTCACAATGCAATACAGCTGTTGCTAAAGCTTGTTGGATGGCGAGGATGCTGTCATCTTTTCGAAAAGGCAATTTGATTGTCGGTTCCATCGCGCTAGAGATCCAAATATCTAGTTCAGCGTCTAAATCAAAATGACCACTTGTTTCAATACTAAAGTGTGAAATACTGCGATAGGGAATACTGTGGTACTGACTTTTTTTACCCGTTACACCTTGTTTATCGACAATGATCAAACGTTTGTTTGTAAAGACGACTAAGTCTCGAATCAAAGTGAATGCTAAATCGACTGTTTCATTTGCAATCAAAATCGCTTGCAATTCATGTGTCACCTTAGCTGTATTTGCTTTTGTATTGTTACCTAAAAGTCCATCGAATACTCCCATGATCAGTTCCTCCAATCTTATGTGAGATCAGTATAGCATGAAAAAAACTCACAATGAATCATTGGGAATAGATGAAGCGAAACATTTCTACTTCTTTTTTCAATCCATCTGTTATAAAATAAGGAAAGATTAAAAAAGAGGAGTTGCACGCATGCAAAATATCTATACAGATGATAGTTTAACGCTACATACTGATCTTTATCAAATCAATATGATGCAGACATATTGGGAATTAGGCAGAGCGGATCGTCATGCTGTGTTTGAATGTTACTTTAGAGACATGCCGTTTCAACATGGCTATGCGATTTTTGCTGGACTTGAACGTTTAGTGCAGTATTTAGAAAATTTAACATTTACCGAAACAGATTTAGCGTATTTACGTGAAGTCGGTGGATATTCAGAAGGTTTTTTAGCGTATTTACGTGAATTTAAATTTGCGTGTACCGTTCGTGCAGTCAAAGAAGGGGAATTAGTCTTTAACAACGAGCCCTTAATTCAAGTGGAAGGCCCGATCGCACATGCACAGTTGATTGAAACAGCTTTATTGAATATGGTAAATTTCCAAACATTGATCGCGACAAAAGCTGCGCGTATCAAATCAGTCATTGGGGATGATCCGTTATTAGAATTTGGTTCCCGTCGTGCACAAGAATTGGATGCGGCTATTTGGGGAACACGTGCAGCGTTTATTGGTGGAGCAGATGCAACAAGTAATGTCCGAGCAAGTAAAATCTTCGGGATTCCAGCCAGTGGGACACATGCGCATTCATTAGTTCAATCTTATGGCAATGATTACGATGCCTTTATGGCATATGCCAAAACGCATCACGATTGTGTTTTTTTAGTCGACACTTATGATACTTTGCGTTCAGGTGTTCCGAATGCGATCAAAGTAGCCAATGAGATGAAAGACCAAATCAACTTTTTAGGTGTGAGAATCGATAGTGGCGATATGGCGTATATTTCAAAAAAAGTTCGTGAACAACTTGACGAAGCAGGCTTTAAAGACGCACGAATTTTTGCATCAAATGATTTAGATGAAAGTACGATCTTAAGTTTGAAAATGCAAAAGGCAAAAATCGATGTTTGGGGCGTGGGCACGAAGTTGATCACCGCATACGATCAGCCAGCATTAGGTGCAGTGTATAAATTGGTATCGATGGAAAACGATCAAGGTCAAATGGTCGATACAATCAAACTATCAAGTAACGCTGAAAAAGTCTCAACTCCAGGCAAGAAACAAATCTGGCGTATTACGAGACGTTCTAACGGGAAATCAGAAGGTGATTATATTACGCTTTGGGACGAGGACCCTCGGATGCAGCCAGAACTTTTTATGTTCCATCCGGTGCATACGTTTATCAATAAAACAATTAAGGATTTTCACGCACGTCCGTTACTGTTAGATATTTATAAGAAAGGGACGCTCGTTTACAAATTGCCAGTCTTAGAAGAGATTAAAGCCTACTCAAAAGCGAGTTTAGATTCGCTATGGGATGAATACAAACGCGATTTAAATCCGCAACCGTATCCAGTTGACTTGTCACAAGAATGCTGGAACCATAAGATGCGTTTGATCGAAGAAGTAAGATCTAATGTTCAACGCTTTAAAGTAGCAGAATAAGGATTTGGAGGGAAAGATAGATGACATTACAACAAGAAATTATCGCTGAATTAGGCGTTCAACCAACAATTGATCCAAAAGTAGAGATTCGTAAAAGTATTGATTTTTTAAAAGATTATTTAAAACGATATCCTTTTTTAACAACATTCGTGTTAGGCATTAGTGGTGGTCAAGATTCATCATTAGCTGGACGTTTGGCACAATTAGCGATTGAAGAAATGCGAAATGAAACAAGTAATCCTAACTACCAATTCATCGCCGTACGCTTACCTTATGGTGAACAAGCCGATGAAGCAGATGCTAAACGCGCGTTAGAATTTATTCAAGCAGATATCGATGTTCGTGTGAATATCAAAGAAGCTGTCGATGCACAAGTCCAAGCTGTTGCAGATACGGGAATTCCGGTCAGTGATTTTAATAAAGGCAATATCAAAGCACGCCAACGAATGATCTCACAATATGCGATTGCAAGTGAACGTAACGGAGCTGTTTTAGGAACGGATCATGCAGCTGAGAACATCACTGGATTTTTTACTAAATATGGGGATGGAGGGGCAGATATTCTCCCTTTATTTCGCTTAAACAAGCGTCAAGGAAAGGCGTTATTAAAAGAACTTGGTGCACCAGAAGCATTGTATACCAAAATCCCCACTGCAGATTTGGAAGATGGCCGTCCATTAGTGGCCGATGAAGTCGCACTTGGTGTAACGTATGATGCGATCGATGATTATCTAGAAGGCAAAACGGTTAGTTTAGAAGATCAAGAAACCATCGAACGTTGGTGGGGGAAAACACAACACAAACGTCACTTACCAATTACGATCTTTGATGATTTTTGGAAGTAAAAATAACACTGATCTTAAAGTTTCTACTGTTATTTTTTAGAATTTAACAGGATTTTATTTGCAACAATTTCATGATTGTCTTATAATAACATTACAGGAGTTTTGGGGAAGACTCTGTCAACAACGTCGAGAGGAAAACAGCAATGTTTCCTCTTTTTTTTATTCTCTGATTTAGGAGTGATCGTGATGTATCGTACATCTTTTCTTAACAGATGGCTTCATCTGCTGCTAGCATGCTTGCTTATTTTTAGTTCACATGTTTATTTACAATGGTGCCAAAATCATTTTTCGCTAGAATTGGCTTATAAATTTGCATTTGAATGGCATACAGAAAAATTTTTACTAGGTAGTGTTTTTTTGGCGATACTTTATTTTTTCTTAAGTGCTTTTTTAGGGTCATATAAAGTCGGAAGTTTCGTCTATGTGTTTATGATCGGACTTGCAGGATTTGTGACGAGTCAAAAAATGAATTACCGCAATGAACC
Source organism: uncultured Enterococcus sp. (assembly GCF_913775425.1). Lineage (GTDB taxonomy): Bacteria > Bacillota > Bacilli > Lactobacillales > Enterococcaceae > Enterococcus_G. Next base: position 6,964 of record NZ_CAJYIS010000017.1, on the reverse strand, counting down.
GTTCTATCCTGATGACATTCGCTTGATGTTTCAATTTCAAATGTTTCGCGATTTGATCCCGAATTGGCTCTTTTGGTTGCTGTTTATCGGTGCTGTGATCGTTTTGTTTTTGGTCATGTGCCAACTGATCTTAAGTTTAAAACGACCAAAATGGTTTCAGGTCAAACGAGTGTGTGTACTCTGTGTGACGTCATTTGGGCTAGTGAGTTTAAGTCAGTTTAATCAAGAAGGCAACATAATGCGTCAAGCATATAACAAAACGGCATTATGGATTCCGTATTCTCAAGAAATGAATTATTATAATGTGGGATTTGTGGGTGGTTTTTTATATAACTTATTCGTCCCAGCGATGGAAGAAGTTGAGGGCTATTCACAAGAAGCGATTGAAGATATCGTCGCCCGTTATAACACACAAGCAAAGGCGCAAAGTGTTAGTGAGGAAAAACCGAATATCATATACGTGATGAGTGAAAGTTTTTCAGATCCTTCACGCTTAAACGGGATCACACTGCCTACAGATCCTTTGACTCGTTATCGTGAACAAAAACAAACGACGATTTCTGGACAAATGCTTTCTCAAGGTTATGGAGGAGGGACCGCAAATATCGAATTTGAAGCACTGACGGGATTTTCGATGAGTTTGCTTGCACCTCAAATGACCACGCCTTATACAATGTTAGTACCTAAGCTTGAAGCATTGCCTTCGATTGTATCCTTTTTAAATGCTCAAGAATACGAAACGACAGCTATCCATCCTTATGATACGTCGATGTATAAACGAAAAGAAGTGTACACTTTATTGGGATTTGACCATTTTTATGATCAAACGGATTTTGAAGAACCGATTCGTCAAGAAAACAATCCATATATTTCAGATCAAAGCGCCTACGAAAAAGTCGTCGACCAGTTAAAAGAAACTGACGTCCCACAATTTGTCCATCTAGTCACGATGCAAACGCATATGCCATATGGAACAAAATACGACAATCATCCTTATAAAATGGAAGGCTTTGATTCAACTGCAGCAGAAGATTATTTGGAAGATATCCATATCAGTAGTGAAGCTTTTGTGGATTTTTTAGCAGAATTAAAGACTTTAGATAAACGAACGCTTGTGGTTTTCTGGGGCGATCATCTGCCAGGAATTTATGATGACACGATCAAAGCACAAAATGAAGACGTACAAATGCATTTAACGGACTTTATGTTTTTTGATTCGAAACAGGCTCTTTCGAATCAAACTGACTTAGTGCTTAGTCCATACTATTTTGCGCCAGAATTATTAGTCAATCAAGGATTATCGATCTCAGGTTTTTACGAATTGTTACACCAAGTTGCCCAATTTTTACCAGCTGAAGAAAACAATCAAAGTTATCAACAAGGAAATTGGGAAGCAACACGCACGCTTACGACAGAACAAGCGGCAATTTTTCGTGATTATCAAATGATCACGTATGATATTTTAGCAGGGAAGCAATATAGCCGGGATTCTTTTTTTAAAGCCGTAAACTAAATGAAAAAAAACCAGATTTGTTCGTTTAAAACGAATCGATCTGGTTTTTTTATTTGTCAAGACTTATTGAAAAAGCCTTTTAAGATGTTTCACAATCAAATAATTTTTAGGATTCGGTTTTAAGAAAAGAAGTCTATCTTCGCCGATCTCGATTGAATCATGACTTTATTTGGTGTGAAACTTTTTAAGCAATCCATTGGATGTGGATAAGTTAACAGCTCAAAATCGCATGGTAGATTTTTTCGATTTCATCTTGCATACCGCGCAATTCAAAATCACCGAGAAACGGAACTTGAAATTGGGCAGCGTATTGTTTCGCAGTCAAACAATATTGATTGTTAAAGTTTTTATTACCGCTTCCGATAATCCCTTTACAATAATGAGCATTATCGCCATAATCGATATAGTCACGCATCGCTTCTGTTAAAATCTCTTGATCCCCAGAATCGATTCCATTACCACCTTCCAAATAGGTAGGAACACAGACGACAAAGGGTTCTGTTTCATTGGTAAATGGTGTATTGTCGTGGATCTCTTTTAGCGAAAATGGAGTATCCTGTGCATCCGCGTAAGCTTTTAAGCGCGTTGCAAACGAGCGGGTATTTCCCGAGATTGAAATATAAAGTATCTTCAATGCCAAAACCTCCTTTTCTTCATGTAGTATATCAAGAAAGTAAAATAAGGACTAGTTTAAAATAGAAAGGAATAAAAAAATGATTCGACAAGCAGTACCAGCAGATCGTAAGCAAATGGCAGAATTAGTGTATGTTATCTTTTGTGATATGGAGCTTCCATTAGTGTCTCGTTATACCAAAAACGAGTTATTAGAATTCGTCGTTGAAGCGATGGAAGATGAGACGTATCGATATAGTGAAACGCGTGCGATCGTCAAAGAAGTTGCAGGAAAAATCGCTGGAGTAGCATTTGGATATCCAGCAGCTGACGAGCAAGCTATCGATAATGCGTGGAAAACAATCGCACAAAAACATCACATTGCAGAGCCATCTGCTTTATTTACGGATCCAGAAACATTGCCAAATGAGTGGTATTTAGATTCGATTTGTGTCGCAGCAGATTATCGTGGTCAAGGTATTGGAAAAGAATTACTTGCAAGTGTTGAAACAACAGCGCAGCAAAGTTGCTATGAGTACATTGGATTATGTTGTGATCAAAAAAATCCTAAAGCCAAAAAATTATATGAACGATTTGGGTATCGGGTGGTGACGATACAGCAACTAAGTGGACATACCTATGACCACATGCAAAAAAAGCTTAGCCTAAGCTAAGCAAATTGAGGTTGAATGAAATAGGGTTCAGCCTCTTTTTTTCGATTATAAAGCCAATAATCCATAATAGCCGCAATGCAGATACAAAGCGGAGCGTCTCTTGGATCATCAATCGTTAAGACATAATAATTTTCTTTTAAAAATGGTCGTTTATCCATCGTCATCACTTGCCGCTTGAAGTGACGGATAGCGTATTGATGATGATAGATATTGCCATACACTGCCCAGTGCAAGTGACCGATATAATAAAAATCACCAGGCCAATTAAATATTTTTTTTAACGTCCCGACTTTTTGAACATCTAGATACAAATCAAAGCGTCTACCTACTAACATACTCGTTTGTTTTACTCGAGCTGCTAGTGCACCATCCATGTGGTATAAAGATAAAACGTCATTTTTACTTCCCCAGTGTCCGATCAATAAATAAAGTGCGCGTCCCTCACGATTTTTAACGATTGTTTGGGTGTTTGTTCCTAAACGTTGTTCTTGGATAAAATACTCAGACATATCCATTCACTTCCCTTTTTTAATTGCATCGGTAGACAAAGATAGTGTACCATAAAGAAGAAAGTTAGAAAAATGATTATAGAAAAGGGAAGAGATGACGTGAAAAAACGATTAATGCTTACGACGGTTGCGATTGGTTTGGGAATTGGCATGTATGCAACCTCACCTATTATAAGTGAAGCTGCAAGTGTAGCGACGACACCTGCACAACAACAATTTATTGAAAGCGTTGGAGAAGATGCTCGAGTTTTAGCAGGAGATAATGATTTATATGCTTCAGTCATGATTGCACAAGCGATTCTTGAAAGTAATTGGGGCCAAAGCAAGCTAGCTTCACCACCCAATCATAATCTTTTTGGAATCAAAGGAGACTATAACGGCGCCTCTGTCATGATCGAAACCTCGGAGTTTGTAAACAATAAATGGATTAAAGTCAATGCGGCGTTTAAAAAGTATCCTTCTTACAATGAATCATTACTAGATAATGTGCATAAATTAAAGACGCGCTCTTTTTCACCGGGAGTGTATTATTATGCGGGTGCTTGGAAAAGCAATGCGCCCACTTACCAAGATGCGACCGCTTTTTTAACTGGCAAATATGCAACTGATCCACAGTACAATCAAAAATTGAATCGTTTGATCGAAAGTTATGATCTAACACAATATGATCAGCCGTCAGCTGATTCAGTCGCGCTTTATCGTTTATATAATCCAAATAGTGGTGAGCATTTCTATACGTATGATACGAATGAAAAACAACATTTGGTTACAGTTGGATGGCGCTATGAGGGCATCGCGTGGCATACTTCGTTGACTGGGGATCCTGTATATCGCGTATACAATCCAAATAGTGGCGACCATCATTACACAACGCAACAACAAGAAGTCAATCATCTAGTCTCAGTTGGATGGAGAGCAGAAGGAATCAGTTTTTACTCAACCGGAGCAAAAGAGATCTTGCGTGTCTATAATCCTAATGCGAAAACTGGAACGCATCACTATACGTTTAACGCCGGTGAAAAACAAGCATTAGTCAATCAAGGGTGGCACGATGAAGGAGTCGGATTCTATGGCGAATAATACCTGGTCAGATGTTTTAGCACCTATCTGTCAAACGACTAAGATGCGTGAATTAGAGACATTTGTGGATCAAGCCTATCAAACAACCCAAGTTTTTCCACCTCGTGAGTTGATTTTTGAAGCACTTCATCAAACACCTTATGAAGCAGTTAAGGTCGTTATTTTAGGGCAAGATCCTTATCATAATGATCACCAAGCAAATGGATTAGCGTTCTCGGTTACAAAGGGCCAAAAAATTCCGCCTTCTTTACGAAACATGTACAAAGAAATGCAAGATGATTTGCATGTCACTCCCCCGACACATGGCGATTTACATGCATGGGCCAAACAAGGAGTCTTATTGCTCAATACGGTATTGACAGTTGAAGCACATCAAGCCAATTCGCATCAGAAAAAAGGGTGGGAACAGTTTACAGATGCTGTTATTGATGCATTAAATCAACGCCAAACTCCAGTTGTTTTCGTCTTATGGGGTGGATCTGCGAAGAAAAAAAGCCAAAGAATTGATACACAAAAACACAAAATTATTACAGCGGCACATCCAAGTCCATTATCGGCTTATCGAGGTTTTTTTGGATCACGGCCATTTTCCACTATAAACGACACGTTGGTAAAATTAGGTCAAACTCCAATCGATTGGCAAATTCCTGATTAGTTCGTATCAATGATTTAAAGAGTTATCATTACTTTCTTACCAAATAGTAATACAGGAGGAAAAAACTGTTTTTTTTCGTGTAGATAGTGTATGATAAGTGAGAATGATGTGTAAAAAATGGAGGGTTTTCACTAATGGAATTATTTGATAGTTTAAAATTTAGAATCGTACGTCGCGGAATTAAAATTGCGTTCCCAGAAGCAACAGATACACGTATCCTAGGTGCAGTGGCACGTTTGAACGGAGAAGAATTGATTGAACCTGTATTGATTGGAAAACGCGAGGAAATCGAAAAAGCAGCGAAAACACGCGGAATCAATATCTCAGACTTAACGATTTATGATCCAGACAACTGTGGTCGTTGGGAACAAATCGTCGATGCGTTTGTTGAACGACGTAACGGTAAAGTGACACGTGAACAAGCGGAAACATTGTTAAAAGACGAAAATTACTTTGGTACGATGTTAACGTACATGGGCATTACAGATGGTCTAGTTTCTGGTGCGATCCATTCTACAGGAGATACTGTACGTCCAGCATTACAAATCATTAAAACAAAACCAGGAATCAGCCGTACAAGTGGTGCATTTTTAATGATGCGTGGAAACGAGCAAGAAAAATATATCTTCTCAGATTGCGCGATCAACGTTGCACCAACACCACAAGAATTAGCGGAAATCGCCGTTGCTTCTGCAGAAACTGCGCAATTATTTGATATCGATCCTAAAGTTGGGATGCTAAGCTTTTCTTCAAAAGGTTCTGCTAAAGCGCCTCAAGTAGACGCAACAGCGGAAGCGACAAAAATTGCACAACAATTGGCACCAGAACTTGCAATCGATGGTGAATTACAATTTGATGCAGCATATAGCCAAGCCGTAGCAAACTTAAAAGCACCTGATTCAGAAGTCGCAGGACACGTCAACGTCTTTGTATTCCCAGATTTACAATCAGGAAACATTGGCTACAAAATTGCACAACGCTTTGGGAACTTCGAAGCGATCGGACCAATCTTACAAGGTTTAAATAAACCAATTTCTGATTTGTCTCGTGGATGTAATGAAGAAGATGTGTACAAACTATCGATTATTACAGCAGCACAAACCCTAAATAGCTAAATAAGTAAAAGGAAAGTTCTAGTTGATGAACTTTCCTTTTTTCATCGCAAGAAAAGAAAGGATGATGCTTTATGCGCTTACAAGGAATCGATGAATTACTCGCATTTGCTACACATGTAGGCCAAGTAGCAAATAAACAAGATGTATTACTATTGACTGGTGATCTAGGAGCGGGCAAGACGACATTTACTAAAGGAATCGCAAAGGGCCTAGGAATTGAGCAAATGATCAAAAGTCCAACCTATACGATTATCCGTGAATATGAGAGTGGACGCTTACCTCTTTATCACATGGATGTCTATCGCGTTGTTTCGGGATCTGATGAATTGGGACTAGATGATTATTTTGAAGGGGATGGGTTGACTGTAGTCGAATGGGGGCGTCAGCTAGAAGAACTTCCATTAGATTTTTTAGAAATCATCTTAACGAAAGATGATCTCGACGATACCATCCGTCATCTCACTTTTAAGATCGAAGGTGTACGTGCACAGGCGTTTTATGAGCGCATTATGGAATTTGCATGATGGAAGTCAGTTTTCGAAAAGCCATTCCAGAAGATGCCGCGATTATTTTGGAGTTTATCAACCAAATGCGTCAGGTGAGTGATACCGTTTATTTTGATCCCGCGCTTTATACGTTATCTAGCGATCAATTAGCGGACCAATTAGCCGTTATTTATGAGTCGACAGAACACCTATTTTTAATTGCCAAAACGACGGAATGCCTTGGTGTAGTGACGATTCAAAAGATTACACCACAAATCGGTGAAGTCGGTGTGGCCGTTGCTCCAGCTTATCAAAATATGC
>NZ_CAJYIS010000016.1 GCF_913775425.1 uncultured Enterococcus sp. | reverse complement strand
GGATCCTTACGGTGAATATTTTCTTGAATACGTTGAAGATATTGTTGTGGATTTTGCATGTGTTTTCCTCCTTTTTTTGTTACTATATATAATAGCAAATACGCTTGGACTTTGCAGAGTTTTTTTCAAAATACTTTGAAAAGTCTGATAATGGAGGAACTATGGAAACAAATTATGATGTAATCGTCGTTGGTGGCGGAACAAGTGGCATGATGGCGAGTATCGCTGCTGCTGAAAATGGAGCGTCGGTCCTGTTGATCGATAAAAATAGAAAATTTGGTAAAAAACTATTAATGACCGGTGGTGGTCGTTGTAACGTGACGAACAACCGGGACGTAGATGATTTGATTCGCCATATCCCCGGAAATGGCAAATTTTTACATAGTACGTTTGCACAATTCAATAACTTTGATATTATGAACTTTTTCGAATCGCAAGGTGTCTCACTAAAAGAAGAAGACCACGGTCGGATGTTTCCGGTAACGAATAAATCCAAAACGATCGTCGATGCGCTTGTGGAACGTGCAAAGGCATTAGGCGTCACTTTTTGTCCGAACAGTAAAGTAACAAAATTACTTTTTGACGATACCCAAATGAGTGGTGTAAAGACAGAAACAGATACGTTTTTAGCACCTTGTGTCGTCTTAACAACTGGCGGCAAGACCTATCCTTCAACAGGTTCAACGGGTGATGGGTATCGTTTAGCAAAATCAGCTGGTCACACCATCACTCCCCTTTATGCAACGGAGTCTGCCTTACTTTCTGATGCTGCGTTTATTCAAGATAAGACATTGCAAGGATTATCACTACAAGATGTTTCTTTAGCGGTACTGGATGAAAAAGGAAAAATCGTGACTGAACACGTGATGGACTTGTTGTTTACTCACTTTGGAGTTTCAGGACCAGCAGCCTTGCGCTGTTCTTCTTTTGTCAATCAACAGCTAGAAAAACACGATGAAGTTCCTGTACGTTTAGACTGCTTTCCCACAAAAAGTCTTGCGCAGCTAGCAAAAGAGTGGGACATGACCTATCAAACCTCAAAAAAATCTGTAAAAAACGATCTTGCCCAATGGATACCCGAACGCTTAGCTGATTTTTTTGTGACACGTCTAGCACTAGAAGACGTTGCGAGTTATCAATTAACACAAGTACAACGCGATTCTTTGATTGAACTATTAAAAGATTTTACATTCCCAGTTCATCATACCTTACCGATTGAAAAATCATTTGTAACCGGTGGCGGCGTTCATTTAAAAGAGATCAATCCTAAAACAATGGAAAGCAAACAAAAGTCTGGACTCTTTTTTGCCGGTGAACTAATCGATATCAATGGCTATACTGGTGGTTTTAATATTACGGCTGCATTTTGTACAGGACACTCAGCAGGTGTACATGCAGCACAAATCGCAAGTTACTTCCAGTATTAAAAAAACACCCTCAAGTGCGACTGTCTTGCAAAAGGTAAACTAAACGTCTAACTTTTCGCAGATCAGTACACCACTTGAGGGTGTTTTCTTTAATTTTTAGTATTCCCAAACATCAAAACTGTATCTTCGCTCGCTGAAAAGCCATGTTTTTGATAGAATTTTTCAGCTGGTGTATCGCGATCTGTATCCAACATGATCGCAGGTATCTCTCTTGATGCGAGTACGGTTTTTAAATGCTCCATAAATCGCGTTCCTATATGTTGCGACTGGTGGCTAGGATCAATAAAAAACGTATCTAAAACGTATTCCTCTCCTTGGTACCACGGTTTGATATACCCCAATGCCGCTCCTAAAAATGTATGGGTGTCACTTGTTTCAACAATCAAGCCCATAAACGTATTCATCGCAGCTAACCGTTTGATATACATTAAAATCGTCTCAAACTCATGTGTTTCATTCCAAGGTGCTTTTGCAAATGTTTCAATATATTTTTGCGCGATCTGTTCATGATCGGCTGTTGTGACTTCCCGATAGCGCATGACCTCACTCCTTTTTATTTAAGTTTCACTTGTAACCGTTAGTTCGACAAAAGTCGCATGGATCAATGAAGCAATCGCGCTTGGTTCGACCTCCATCTGCAATCCTCGTTTTCCAGCTGAGATCGTAAATGCAGCAAGTTCTTGTGCTTGTATCGCAATAAACGTAGGAAAAAGTTTTTTCATCCCTACAAGTGAACACCCTCCACGAATATATCCCGTAGTCGCTTCAAGATCTTTTAGATGAAGCATTTCGACTTTTTTATTGCCACTAGCTTTAGCCAATTTTTTCAAATCTACTTCTTCATCTCCTGGAATAACCGCAACGATCGGGCCTGTTTTATTTCCTGTCGCGACTAGCGTTTTGTAAATAGGTGAAGTCGTATTTACTGCTAACGACACATCGTTTGCGCTAACGTGTGCTTCACTCCACTCGTAAGTATGTTCGATGTAGGGAATTTTCTTTTGTTCAATCAAGCGAATCGCGTTGGTTTTTTCTATTTTCTTTTTTGCCATTACTCACTCATCCTTTGATTGCTAATAATTCAAGAATGCGTTCCATATCTGCCACCGGGATCTGACCTGGAGCAGATACTTCTTCTAACGCACCAAAAGTCAGTACCGAACCGATTGCTTCACTAGAAACGCGCGAGATTTTCCCTAAGTCTCCCATCGACATAATCGCTAGAGGCAACTGATTCAATCCTTTCGCACGTTCAATGATCATCATCATGCGTAAAACATCCGAAAGCATTTTTGGCATAGCCGCGATTTTGCCGATATCTGCTTGGAATTGGTTCATCAAGCCGATTTGAAACAGCAGCTGGCCATCTTTAGGCGTCTCCTCAAAATAATGTGCACTCATAATGATGCATACATTTTCTTTCTTGATTTTCTGAACAAAGCCGCGTCCCAAAAATTCAACGTGACGCAACTCTAAATCGATTAAATCTACATCATGCGACTGCGCTACAAGCAAGCAGAGCGTTTCATATTCTGCTAAAGAGAGCGCTCGAGCTCCACCTTCTGCTTTTGTGCGAAACGTAAATAGCAATAATTGTTCAGGTAATTCTTTTCGTAAAATCGCCAGTTGTGCGACTAGTTCTTCACTTGTTTCGTACTCTTCAAATAAATCGGCACGCCACTCAACGATTTGAGCTGCCGATGCGTGTGCCTTTTGCGCTTGCTCCACTAGAGCCGTTTGGGTCTTCGCTGTTAGTGGTACCACTAATTTAGGACGACCTACACCAAATTCAACTTTTTTGATTTGCAACATCACATTCACTCCTTTACTTACATTGATAGAGAATTACTTTAAGATAATCGCCTTCGCTAAATTTCTCATCTACTGCAAAATCTTCTGGTAGTCGGTAGGTAGCGATTTTTTTAAATTGACGCTTTTGATTTGTGAATGCTTGCTCGATTTGGCCTTCAAATTTTTCTAAAGATACGTTAGCTGCATTCGTGGATGCAATCAAATACCCGTCTTTTGCTAAAATCGGCATGCTTTGTTCGATCAAGTCACCGTAGTTTTTTGCTACTGAGAAAACGCGTTTTTTATTTCGCGCAAAACTCGGTGGATCTAAAATGATCAAATCATATTGAAATTGTTTTCGTGTCGCATATTTGAAATACTCAAATGTATCCATCACTACGATCGATTGCGCATGTGGATCTAAGCCATTTACTTCAAATTGTTCTTGGGTTTTAGGACGACTTCGATTGGCCAAATCCACACTCGTTGTCTCACGAGCACCACCCATCGCGGCAGCTACTGAAAAAGCTCCAGTATAACTAAACATATTCAATACCCGTTTTCCTGTAGCCAAACCTGAAGCCAATCGTCCCCGAACTTCTCGTTGATCTAAAAAGATCCCTGTCATCAACCCTTCATTTAAATAAGTAGCATACGTGATGCCATTTTCTTTTATCAGTAAAGGTTCAGGTGCTTCTTGTCCATAGACGTGTTGACTTTCTGGTAATGTCGATTGAAAGCGAATTTTCTCATAGATACCAATGATATCTGGAAATACTTCATTTAGCGCGGCCAAAATCTCTATTTTTTTCTCATACATCGTTTCATTGTACCAAGAAATCACCGCAAACGTGGCGTATTGGTCAATAATCAGTCCACCTAGTTGATCCCCTTCGCCGTTTATCAAACGAAAAGCGGTCGTTTGTTCATCATAAAAATAAGCCGACCGTTTCGCTTTCGCTGCTGCAAAGCGCTCTTTAAAAAAGGTTTGATCCACTGTGAGCGGATGCTTTGCTAACATCCAACCGACTCCTTTATGTTGTTCACCTAAATAACCGTATCCCAAAATCTGCTGATTACACATTACGATATCCCACGTACTTTTTTGTCCTTGATTGACTAAATCTTCTTGTTGCAACAAAGGGTATCCTTTTTTGATTCGTTTTGCTGCGTGCGTTGTTACGTTAATTGTCATCTTTTCACCTGCTCTTTAAATTCTCCTCTAGTATATCAAAATCCGCATTATTTGTCTGTGGCTCCTTATTAAAGAAATCTTTAATTAAAGCGGTTAATTTTTTTCTTTTTTCTGATTTGTTTGACACTAAAATTTCTTGTGAGTAAAATAGAGAAGATGATGGAAAGAATCAAGATTCTTTTTTACACTTGTTAGTGATCCAAACGAAGAGAAAGTGGGGAAATATATTTGTTTAGAAAGAAAATTAGCTCTTTTTTAAACACACGCATGGGCTTCTTTATCTTGTTAGCCTTTTTAATGTGGGCGAAAAACATGTTCGCCTTTGCGGTTGATTTAAAAGTTGGGTTAGAAAATCCGCTACAGTATTTTATTTTAGCGATTAATCCGTTAGCGACGACCTTATTACTACTCTCAGTTGCTTTATATGTGAGAAGAAAAACACCAGCTTATGTCACAATGTTAGTCATTTACACTGTGATGACGATCTTATTGTACTCAAATGTCAATTATTATCGTGAATTCACTGATTTTATTACGGTAAATACCATGCTTGGTGCTGGAAAAGTTGCCAGCGGTTTGGGTGAAAGTGCGCTACGCTTATTTAGACCTTATGATATTTTATTTTTTATCGATATCATTATCTTAGCATTCGCCTTGATCTTTAAAAAAATCAAAATGCAAGAAAAACCCGTACGTGCGCGAATGGCTTTTGCTGTTTCAGTTTTATCCGTTATGATCTTCAGTGGGAATCTATTTTTAGCAGAATCCGATCGCCCAGAATTATTGACACGTACATTTTCAAATGACTATTTAGTCAAATACTTAGGGGTCAACGCATTTACTGGTTACGATGCGATCCAAACTTATAAAACTAATCAAGTTCGCGCTAAAGCAAGCGCTACGGATTTAGATGCGGTAAAATCCTATGTGCGTGAACACTACGCAGCTCCAGATGATAGCCTATTTGGTCTAGCTAAAGGACGCAATGTGATCTATCTACATCTAGAAAGTACACAACAATTTTTGATCAACTACAAGTTAAAAGATGAAAATGGTGTTGAACACGAAGTGACACCATTTATCAATAGTTTATATAATAGTAACAGTACATTTAGTTTCGATAATTTCTTCCACCAAGTCAAAGCTGGGAAAACGAGTGATGCCGAAACATTGATGGAAAACTCATTATTTGGTTTAGATCAAGGGTCCCTATTTACACAATTAGGTGGCAAAAATACATTCCAAGCGGCTCCAAATATCTTAGGCCAAACTGAAGGCTACACTAGCGCAGCTTTCCATGGAAACGTCGGAAACTTTTGGAATCGAAATGAGACCTATAAACATTTAGGCTATGATTATTTCTTTGATGCTTCTTATTATGATGTCAATAGTGATAATTCATTCCAATATGGTCTAAATGACAAACCGTTCTTACAACAATCTGTTCAATACTTAGAGCATTTGCAACAACCATTTTATTCTAAATTCATTATGGTATCCAATCACTTCCCTTATTCACAATTAAAAGGTGATGAAACTGGATTCCCATTAGCCAATACGAGTGATCAAACGATCAATAACTACTTCTCAACTGCAAACTATATGGATACAGCTGTCAAAGAATTCTTTGATTATCTAAAAGCAAGTGGCTTATATGATAATTCGATCATTGTCATGTATGGTGACCATTACGGAATTTCAAATTCTCGTAACAAACAGTTAGCAGAATTACTTGGAAAAACAAGTGATGAATGGAGTAACTACGATAACGCTCAACTACAACGTGTGCCGTATATGATCCATGTGCCTGGTACAGATAAAGGTGGCATCAACCATACATATGGTGGTGAAATCGATGCACTCCCTACGTTATTACACTTACTTGGTGTAGATACACAAAATTATATCCAATTAGGACAAGATTTGTTATCGCCAAAACGTGATTCGTTCGTGACGTTCCGTGACGGTGACTTTGTAACTCCAGAATACACCTATTATGGGAATAAATTATATGACAATAAAACAGGTCTTTTGATCGAAGAACCAACAGAAGCACAGCAAACGCAAGTGAAGGCCTTAAAAGAAAAAGCCAATCTTCAGTTAAGTACTTCTGATCAAATCAACAACGGTGACCTCCTTCGTTTCTACACCGATAGCGGTTTGAAAACGATCGATCCAAGTGAATACAGTTACTTACACCAAAATGATCGTTTATTGGAAACGGAAAAATCATTAGGTGCAGATTCGACAAGTGTATATTCTAAACACAACAATCAAACAACGGTTGATCTATTTAAAACACAAACCTATAAAGAATTAAATCCAACTGCAGAACCAACGACTACTTCGTCTTCAGAAGAAACAGGCGCTGCAGAATAATAAAAAGCAAATCATTCGTTTTGAATGATTTGCTTTTTTTGCGTGACTTTTTCATAAATAATTCAAATTCGGCTCGTATACTTTTATTGTAGGGAGGCGAAATCAATGTTCAAACAAAAAGTAAAACATCTTGGACCTTTTATCGGGTGCTTCATTCTTGTAAGCTTTGCGATTATTGCTTGCTTGCGCAGTATTCTTTTATTCTTTTCACTGCAACTAACCGCTAAAAATATCCAAGCGTTTATCGCTTCTTCTAATTATAAAAATGAAGAACAAGAAATTTTAAGCCAATTAAAATCTCCCTTTACACAATTATTGACACATTATCAAACGACTAGCCTAGTCACATCAGGCTTATTGCTTTTACTGATCATCAGTTTTTTCTATTATGTTTTACAATTTTATTTACCAAATGCCTCCACTCGCCAAATCATTAAAAAAATAGCGGGTTATATCAGCCTTATTTTATTAGCCATTCTCGTAATCGGATTATTTTTCCAACCACAAGTCCAATTTTGGTTAGAACAAAATCAACAAAACGATCTATTGAATCGTACGCAGCCCACTTATTTTTCATTGCATCATTTCACTAGTGGCATTCAAAATGGATTGACCGTCCGTTTTCCAGCGACAGACTTCGCCTTATTTCAAGCTAACCACTTGAGCACCCATCAGTGGACCTTTTTACTTTTAGGAGTGATCGGAGCGGTTTGGTCGTTCATGCTCGTCTGGTTATTATTCATAGCCTATTTATTTCAAAAATTACGTCAAAAAAGCCAATGGACCACTCTCCATCTTTCCTTACTCCAAACAAAAAAACACACACCACGTAAGAACTAGACTGATCGTCATTGTTCTTTGTGGTGTGTGTTTTTATGATTCTGTGTCTGGGAAGATCAATCTAAAGGTCGACCCTTTACCTAATTCACTTTCGACTTCGATCTCACCTTTATGCAGACGCATCAATTGTTGTACAATAGGCAACCCTAAACCTGATTCCCCAAATTGTTTATTTTTACGAGAAGGATCGACTTTATAATAACGATCCCAAATATTCGTCACTTGGTCTGGACTCATCCCGATCCCGGTATCTTTGATCTCAACGATCGTCTTCAAGTCTTTTTTGTAAATACGTAAGACGATGTTGCCTTCTGTAGTAAATTGGATGGCATTTTGCACGATATTCACCACGATTTGTCTAAATCGATCGTAATCTGCATAAATATCAACGGCTTCTTTCGTTTCCAAAAGCAATTGATTGTCTGCAGAATGTGCTTTGGGTGCTAACTGAGTGACAATTTCACTTAATACCGATGTAGCATCAAATTTTTTGATCACCATCGAAATTTGATTCGTTCGAATTTTTTCATAATCTAGATTTTCATTAACCAGTCGAATCAAACGTTCGGTCTCATTTTTCATCAATCGTAATGCATTTTCTTCTTGATCTTTTGAGATCGCTCCATACTGCAAGCCTTCTAACAATCCATTGATCGTCGTTAGCGGCGTGCGCATTTCATGTGAGGCATCTGCCATAAACTGACGGCGTCGCTCTTCTTGACGTTCGATTTCTTCTTGAGATTCTTTTAAAGATGTCGTCATCTTATTAAAATCAGCTCCCAAATCGTCGAATTCATCACGATTGGCCACCGGAACTTGAATGTCAAAATTCCCATCGGCGACTTCACGCGTCGCTTTACGCAAGCGATTGATCCGATTCACTTGAAAATGAGCAAAGAAATAACTGATTGCCAGTGCGACGATCAAAGAAAGCAGCACGCCACGCAATAAGTTTGTATTTAGCTCTTTGACGGAATCTTCGATATTTTTAGCTGGTTGACTCACGATCAAGACACCGAAAAATTGTTGATCATAATCAAATGGAATCATCGCGTAAGAAGTCGCTTCCTTGCGCCCAAAAAGATTGTATTCTGAAGTCATCTGTTGTGCTTCACCATTGGATAAAGCTTGCCAGACTTTAGTAGAAATCTTGATGCTTGGTTGTTTGACCGATAGTGGATAAATAATTTCATGGTTTGTGTTGATAAAGACAAAATTAACACTTTGCTGATTAAGCATCATTTCCGATGTTGCCAATGAATTTTGGATGATTTCTTCTTTTGATAGATCGATCTGATAGCGTTCATTAATACTTTCAGATACTCGTTGCACAGCTTCACCATACCCTGTGAGCTGTGCATAATTATTTTTTTCGATCGTTCGCTCGGTCATGCGCGTAAAGACGACCCCCATCGTCAATAGCGTAATTACGATTACAGCAGTAAATGCCAGTAGTTGCTGATACAGATATTTCATCAGACGATACCTGAATCATCAAATTTATAGCCTACTCCCCAAACAGTTTGTATGACTTGTGGTCCAACCTTTTCCATTTTTTGACGCAGTTTTTTGATATGGGCATCGACCGTTCGTTCGTCACCGAAGTATTGGTAATCCCAAACGAGTTCTAATAATTGCTCACGTGAAAAGACTTGCCGTGGTTTTTTGGCTAACGTATAAAGTAAATCGAATTCTTTTGGCGTCAATCCTTCGATCAACTGGCCATTTAAATACGCTTCACGTGTTTTGGTATTGATTTTAAAGTTTTTCGTTTCGACGTCAAAATGATCATCGTTTTGCTCATCATGCATCGCTTTTTCTGCTAATTCTGTGCGACGGTGTAAAGCCTTCATACGGGCAATCAAGGTTAATGGACTAAAGGGTTTCGTAACGTAGTCATCTGCTCCCATCTCTAAGCCGATAACTTGATCACTTTCGGAATCTCTAGCAGTCAACATGATGATCGGTACCGTACTTGACACTTTACGAATCTCTCTGGCAATCGTCATGCCATCCATACTCGGCAAATTCAAATCAAGCGTGATCATATCCCATACTTGTGGTTCTGCTAAAAAACAGTCTAATCCTTCTTTTCCATCTGCTTTAAATGTTGCTTCCCAGCCTTCATTTAAAAAGAACATCTGCATCATTTCAGATACGGATTCGTTATCTTCAATCATTAATAATCTCACTAAATTCACCTCATTGAGTTTTCAAATTTTTCATCGTTTCTCCCTTCTCCTAGTATACTAAATTCTAATTCAAGAACCAAATGATTCTTGAATCCTTGGTGAAATATCAAGTTTTTTTACAAAACTTGTCTTTTAGCTCAATTTTGTTATGATGAAACGGTAGTATTTAAATAAAGGAGCGTACAACATGACATATCATTCACTTGCTTTTTTTGACTTAGACGGCACCTTGCTCGATCATGAATCTCAGATAACACCAGAAATCAAAACCGCGATGGCTCAGTTAGTACAAAATGGGACATTACCGATTATCGCCACCGGTCGTACAGAAATCGAGATTACAGACATCAAAGAAGCTGCTGGAATCAATTCAAATATCGTAATGAACGGAGCCTTTATTCGTTTAGATGGTCAAAAAGTTTACGAAGAGATCATTGACCCTCAACTATGTGAACAATTTTTAAACGTCGCCCACAGTCAAGGTCAAGAAGTTTCATTTTATAATGAACAAGCTATTTGGGCATCTGGAAAGACACCTGATCTTCCGAAAGCTTATGCGTTGATCCATAGCGAGGTTCCGGAAATACATCCGACAAAACACCTGACAGAAAAAGTCAATATGTTACTCGTTTTAGGTCAAGATGGTGATGCCCGTTATTTAGACGCATTTCCAGAACTCACATTTTATCGGAACGGAAAATATTCGATCGATACTGTATTGAACGGAACATCAAAAGGTGCGGCGGTACGTCGTTTACTTGAGATGCCTGAGT
>NZ_CAJYIS010000015.1 GCF_913775425.1 uncultured Enterococcus sp. | reverse complement strand
TCGACTTCTCCTCGGTTAATGTAAAGATATTCTGCTAATTGGATCTTTTTTTCAATAAATGGTTCAATAAATTTCAGCATTCCGATTTCCTCCTGACTCTTCATTCTAAAACAACCATTATTTTATTACAAACGATTTACATTTTATTTTCCGAAATTTTCATTTACATTTCATAATTGAGCCTTATTTTATTAGATTGTATATGACATATAATTTATTTTATTAGGAAAATGAATATAAAAAACGAATTCATTCTTTACATTATGATTAAAGAATAAATTCGTCTACTCACCTAAGCAGGATAACTTATTATTTTAGTTGTTCGATCGCGTAACCACTTACTAAAATGTAAGAACTCATTTAAAGTCAGATAATCACTGATCATATACTGCTTATCAGCAGGATAATCAGCAAATACTTCATTGGTCAACAAGATGATATTATTATTTTTGGTCAAGATACTTGGATCGGTCAATTCACGAATAACAAATGGCTCTTCAAAAAATTGACGTAATGGCGCAAGCTCTTCCATCAAGAACGTCGTATGCTTGTCACCTAGTGTTGAGTACACATATAGATGGAAGTAATGTTGTTGTTCAAACGTTAAAATATTTTCTGAAACTAAGAAATATACAATACTGATCTCACGCTGGTTGAGTTCGATACCTAATAAATGCGACATTTGCTTCATGAATGGCTCGATCAACGCCCGACGATGTGGATGTGCATCATACATTTTTCGGACAAAAAAGTCTTGTCTCAAATCAAAGATTTTCATTTTGTATGGAAATAATTTCAAGTGAAAACTCGTTTTAATAAATAATTGGATCAGTAATTCTCTTTTTTCATACGGAACGTTCTCATGGCACATCGTATGGACAACGTGTGAGAAACGCTGGTGATTTTCCAACTCATTCTCTTCATATACCGTACGTAATAGATCCGTTACAACTTTTATACTAGGTGTAATTTCTCCATGTTCCTTACGTTGGAATTGAAATTGACGTAAAAGTGAAAATAGATAAAGATGTTCGAAGAAGTTTTCTTCAAATGGATAATTTGAAAATTTATAAAACGTCAAATCAAATGTAGCAAACTCATCTAATTGCTCTTGTGCACCATAGCTGACTAAAATTTCTTTTACTTCAGTCGTTGGTAACCCAAATGAACTCGCTAGATAAGCAAATAACATAATTTCTTCTTTTTCATTTCTCCCACGAATCCAGTATCCATTATCATGGATAATTTCCATATTGAATTTTCTGAGATCAGCTTTGATTTGACCTATGATCCGTGCAAATGTCGCGGGTGCAGCTAATATTTTTTTACGATAGTATTCACTGGACTCACCAGGAAATAACACTAATGCCTTTAGTAAAGCTAATTTCAGCGATTGCTTCACTGAAAAACGAATAATTTGATTTAGAGCATACACATTATAGTGTGTGCCATTGACATAATACTCGGTATACATCCCTTCGATTTCTTTGATGTAACGTTTTAAAGTCGAAGTAGATAACTTTAGATCACGTTGTAAAAATTCTTGATCAAGTTCTCCTTGATGGATATAGAGATATTCGGCGATTTGGATCTTTTTAGAAATGGATTGTTCAACAAATTGTAGCATATGGATCCCTCCTATAAACAAAAACAGAAACAGATATTATGTAATATAGTTTATTTTATACTATTATGTGGTCATATAGTGATTATTTATGTTAAAAATAAAGCCCGTTTTTTATCGCGATTTACGAAAAAAACGAGCTTTTCCTATTCTAATGCTTACTCGTGACTTTGATACCGATGATTCCGACGATCAAAAGCCCTACAAAAAACCAAGTCGCTAGCGATAATTTTTCCTTATAAAGCCAGACACCGACTAAAATCGACCCCACTGCACCTACGCCCGTCCAAATCGGATAGGCTAAATTCATCGGTAACGTTTTTAGTGCTCGTGCTAAAAAGTAAAAACTTGCAATCATACCGATCACAGTCGCGATACTAAATCCTAATTTCGAAAATCCTTCACTTGCTTTCATGAGCGTTGCCCATACGACTTCAAAAATACCTGCAATCACTAAATAGATCCATGCCATGTTCATTTCCTCCTCAAAATAAAAAGAGCCTATTCTATTCCTCCAAAGACCTATGGGAATAGAGCAGACTCTTGGCTACCCGGTAGTAGCGTTCTGTATTTTTTTCATATTTTAGCACACTTCATTTTCAGTAGCAACTGTTTTAGGATACTGAATACGACGGTATCCTAACCATTTTACCAACGTATATCCGATCGTACAACCAATAAAGTTTAATAAGATATCACTAAAAGCAAACGTTCCAACGTAGAATACATACTGTAACGTTTCGATACCTAAAATCGTAAAGAAAGCGATCAATACAAATTCCCAAGGCTTTGCTTTAAATGCATATAACCCACCCAGCGGCACAAAATAAAGCGTATTTAGTATCGCTTCCATCACAGTTCGTTTATCTCTTACGACAAAATCAAAGAGATCAAATGAATAGCTATGATAATTACTGGCTTTCCCAAATAGTACAACAAATAATAAAAACAAATAAATGCTATACACTAAATACAGATATATTGCTGAAAAATAGCGATACTCCCATTGTAGGAAAAATAAAAAAGCACTTAAAAAGAAAAAGAAAAGTAACGTTTCTTGCGTATACGCAAAGCGGTCCATGGCATGGTGCAAACGTGGATAGCTGACCAATGTCGGATAGGCTAGATAATGAATCACGATGACCGATGAAATAATGGATATCAAAAAGTATGCAGTTAACCGGAGTAAACGAAACATAAGGTTCCTCCTTGAATTTTAATATATTTAGCCTACCACATTTTAAAACAGTAGACTAGGCTGCCCTGAAAATTTTCAGGAAAATTAAAAAAGAGCACTCTCTCTAGTATTTAGAGAAAGTACGCTCTATTTTTATTGTTTACGTCTTAAAGACACTAAACTATAAAATACTAACGCTATTGCAATAATCACCATTCCAATGATCATGATCATCCGTTGCGATGCCTCATTGGCCATCGGTAACGTTTTTCCTGAATTGTTTGTTCCAGATGAGTCTAAGTTTGGCGTTTGATTCCAATTAAAATCAGAAGTTGTACCCTCACTTGGATTCGATGGTTGTAATGGAACTATTGATTCTGTACTTGGCTCTGTACTTGGCTCTGTACTTGGTTCCGTACTTGGTTCCGTGCTTGGTTCCGTACTTGGTTCCGTGCTTGGTTCTGTGCTTGGTTCCGTGCTTGGTTCTGTACTTGGTTCCGTGCTTGGCTCTGTACTTGGCTCTGTACTTGGTTCTGTACTTGGTTCTGTACTTGGCTCTGTACTTGGTTCTGTACTTGGCTCTGTACTTGGTTCTGTACTTGGTTCTGTTGTCGACTCAGTTGGTTCTTCTTTTTCAACTTTAACGAATCCAAAGTCTAAAGTATCATCGACTTGGCCGTCTTTTGTTAATTTTTCTGAAGTTGCGATCCATGTTGATGAATCTTCTTCACGACTTCCTTGACCTTCGATCGTTGGTTCAAAACCTGTTAATACATCTTTTGAAGCTTTTTGATCGATGTGTACTTGGTATTGACCGGCTGGTAAATGATCAAAGTGGTAGTAGCCATTTTTGTCCGTCTTCGTCGCAGTTACTATATTACCATTGATATCTTTGACTGGCTTGCCGTCCATATCTGTGATCGTCAAGACAACGTCTGCGATCCCAACTTCGTCTTTATCTTGTTTACCGTTTTTGTTTGCGTCAAACCAGACATAGTCTCCTACACTAACTTCGATGACTTTATGAGTATTCGTGATCATCGTGCCATCGATCGTCGTCGTATACCCTTTGACCGTTTCTTCTTCTACAGAATACCGAATCATTTTACCATCTTGATACGCTGGTAGATCAGTAAATTCTGTCTTCCAGTTTTCTTTAGCTGTGACTTTGCGTGTTTCTACGATTTGACCATCAGCGACTAGATCGACTGTGATCTCACTTGGTCGAATTTGATCAAGATCATCGCGATCGTCCCACACTTTGACTACTGGTACAGAAGTTGTAGCTACTTTGTGCGTATTCGTAACATTAAAGCCATCGATCGTCGTTTCATATCCTGTAACAGTTGACTCTGTGATCGTATACTCGATTACTTTTCCGGCTTCATTTTTCGGAAGATCCGTAAAACTTGCTTGCCAATCATCTTTCGCATTGATTTCTTTTTCGGCTACTTGTTTGCCATTAGCCAAAAGTTGAATCGTAATGCTTTCTGGACGTAGACCATCTTGATCATCGCGATCATCCCACGTTTTGGTAACGTCCACAGTTGTTGTTTCAGGTGTGTGACTGTTTGTGATCGTTGTATCTTTGATCGTACTTTCGTAATTTGGAACAGCTTCTTCTTTAATCGTGTAGACGATCTCTTTACCATTTTGGTATTTCGCTAAGCCTTTGATTACTGTTTGCCAATCTTCTTTGGCAGATAATGTAACTTGACCGACTTCTTGATCATTTGCCAATAGATATACTACGATTTTTTCAGGGCGAAGGCCGTCTTGATCCTTTTGATCGTCCCACACTTTATTTACAGGCAGATCGATAGTTGCGGCATCATGTGTATTGGTTAACACCGTACCATTTGTAGTTGCTTGATAATTGGCTACAGCAGTTTCTGTTGCTGTATAGGTAATTGGTTCACCTGCTTCATTTTCTGGAAGATTTGTAAATACTGTTTGCCAGTCATCTTTAGCACTTAACTCTTTTTCTGCTACTTGTTTGCCATTTGCGAGTAATTGTACAGTGATTTGTTCGGGACGTAGACCATCTTGATTCTCACTGTCATTCCAGACTTTAGTGACTGGAACATCAATCGTATTTGGAGTATGCGTATTGGTGATCGTCATATCTTTGATCTCGGTCTTATAGCCTGTGACTTTATATTCATTGATCGTATATTCGATTACTTTACCATTTTGTTTCTTCGGTAAATCTGTAAACGTAGTATTCCACTTCATGTCAGCACTGATTTCTTTTGTAGCTACGACCTCTCCATTGGCCAAAAGATCGACCGTGATAGCATCCGGACGTAAACCATCTTGATCTTTCGCATCATCCCAAACTTTATTTACCGCAATTTCAGTTGTTTCTGGCACATGTGTATTCGTAATCGTTGTTCCATCAACTGCTGCCGTATAACCTGGAACTTCTGTCACTTCTTTTGCAGTATAGTCGATCACTTTAGTTGCTTGATATTTTGGTAAATCCGTAAATGTTGCTTTCCAATCCGTTTTTGCGGTCACGATTTGTTTTCCAACAGAAACGTTGTTTGCAAATAATTCCACTTCAACTTCTTCAGAACGGAGACCATCTTGATCTTTCGCATCATTCCAGACTTTTGTCACATCAACACTTGTTGTTTCTGGAATATGGGTATTCGTGATCGTCGTGCCTTCGACTTTAGTTTTATAGCCTTCTGTTTCCGTCACTTCTTTAACGGTATATGTGATTTCCTTATCTTTAGCGGAACATTTTTCTAGACCTTCAAAGGTAGTTTTCCATTCTGTTGCAGCGTTGATTTCTTTTACTGCGATTTGCTTCCCATCAGCGAATAATGCCACTTCGATTTTATCCGGACGTAAGCCATCTTGGTTGTCCTTATCATCCCAGACTTTATTCACTGGAATATCGATCGTTTCGACATCGTGTGTGTTAATGACCGTCGTTCCATTCCAAGCTTGGCTGTATCCTTTAACAGCATCTTCGACTAATGTATACTCGATTTCCTTACCGTCACGATTCACATCAAGATTTTCAAATGAGAACGTCCAATCATTTTCTTTTGTTACGACTTTATTGGCAACTTCTTTCTCTCCATCCATCAAATGAATCGTGATCGATTCTGGTCGTAGACTGTCTTGATCATCCTTATCTTGCCAAATTTTTGAACCTGTGATCGTTCTTTTTTCGACTTGGTGTGTATTCGTTAGTGCAAATGTTAGTTCATCGTTGCTTACTTTTTTTGTCACGTCTAGTACATAGTCCGTCACTTCATCTTCCACAATACTATAATCGATTTTTTCGCCGTCAGCATATTTCGGTAGATCGTTGACCGTTACTTGCCAATCGTTTTTATTCGATAATACTTGTGTTTGTTCTGTAAGTTTTTGGCCATTTGCTAAAATGTGTACTGTAATCTCATTTGGGCGTTTACCGTCTTGGTTATTGGCATCCTCCCAAGTTTTTGTGATCGCTAATTTTGTTGTTTCTGGTACATGGGTATTGGTGATCGTTAAACCATCGATTTTACTCGTATACCCATCAACAGATTTTTCTTTTAACGTATAGTTGATTTTTTCACCATTTGCATATTTCGGTAGATTGTTGACTGTCGCTTGCCAATCGTTTTTAGCCGTGACATCGATCGTTTGAACGACGTTATCGTTTGCCAATACATCGACACTGACCGCTTCTGGTCGGATCCCATCTTGATTATTGGCATCGTTCCATACTTTTGTTACCGAAAGTTCTGTCGTTTCTGGTGTATGTGTATTTGTAATGGTTAGATCTTTAATACTTGATTGATACCCTGCAACTTCGTGTTCACTAATCGTGTATTCGATTGCTTTGCCATTTGCATATTTTGGTAGATTGTTGACTGTTGTTTGCCAATTGTTTTCAGCAGTGACGTCGATCGTTTGAACGACGTTATCGTTTGCCAACACATCGACACTGACTGCTTCTGGTCGAATCCCGTCTTGATTATTGGCATCGTTCCATACTTTTGTGATTGCTAATTTTGTTGTTTCTGGTGTATGCGTATTGATCAAAGTCGTTGTCATCGTATCTGCATTGACTGCTGCTTTGACCATATACCCCTTGGCAATATCGATTTCTCTAAATTCATAGATATTTTTTTCTTTGCCATCATAACTTGCTAAGTCTTTGACTGTTGCTTTCCACTCATTATCTTTTGTCAATGTGACAGTCTCTACAACTTGCCCTTGATCAATCGTTTGCCCTTCTTGGTATTTCACTAGTTCTGCTTGAACTTTTGTAGGACGTTTGCCATCTTGATCGTCTGCATCATCCCATTGTTTAGTGACGCTCGCAGTGGCTGTCTGTTGCGTATTTTTAACTTCTTTAACGATCACATTTTCTTGTTTATTGTTGTATTTTTGATCGACATTAACGGTAAAAGGTTCACCTGCAGTGTAGCCGATCGGTGCAGTCACTTCTTTTACTGTGTATTCGCGTAGTGGTAAATTACTGATACTCACTTCACCATTTTTAGTCGTATACGTACCAAACAATGTCTGCTCACCATTTAAATCATAATACAATTCAAACGTCGCTTCATTTTCGCCTTTGATGAGTTCATTTGAGGCACTATCTACTTTTTTCAGTTGCAATACACCTTTTTTAGGATCAAACTTCCCATCGATACTTGCAAAAACAGTCGCCGTAATTTTTGAGCTTTCGATTTCTTTTGCTTCAAAATTTGTTCCCTTTAACGAAACTGTATTAGAAATCTGTCCATCTTGTGTCGTCACGACCGTATCATACGTTAAGACTAGATGCTGGGTTAATTTGTTAAAATTCAAGACTAGTTTTTGATTTTCAGTGCTCACCGTATAGTCTGTACCCTCAACTAGTGTTTTGCCGGTTTCTTTATCTTTCACGACCAATGAGTTATTTTTGTAGACATGCCCCTCACTGATTGTATCTTCTATTACCGCATCATTGATGATCGATAAACTCTCATTGACATCGATTGTCCACGTGATTTCATCGCCAGTGTAAGCTTTATTATTCTCCGCATTTGATGTTTTAGTTAAAAACTTATCTGCTCGATCATATTGAACTACATTACTATAAGAAGATGTTTTATCATTTGCGGTTAACGTGGCTTTGTTGGTATATTGCGCTAACGAACGCTCTGGAACTGTCGCACTATACGTGATCAAGTAGCCTTTTTTGACCGCTTCGTTAAATTGAATCGTTAAGTTTTTTCCATCGATTGTTTGAGTAAAGGCAGTTACTTCATCGCCTTTCGTGATGTTTCCATTCGTTCCGACCGTGTACTCATAAACTTTCACGTTTTCGATTTGACCATCAAATCCTAACGTGTCTGTAAACACTACACCAGAACCTAGATTTTGACGTTGATAGTTTGTATAAACTTCGTAATCGATTCTACGGTCAGACGCTTCTTTTAAGTCTTTCGCAAATGTTCCTGTTTTATAGCCACTATTCCAGTAATTTGCTTTTACTTTCTGGCTAGCTGTTCGAGTTTGATCAATTGCGATATCATTTTTTGTTTGACCTGTAAATCTTGCTTCATTGGTATATACATTTTTACCAGTCGGAGCGCTCGTATTTTTATCTGCGATCACTTTATTAGGATCAAATGAAGTCGTATACGTAATCATAAGATCTTCATTTAATAGATTATCTTGACTGAACTCATTAAAGTTTAACGTGAATCCATCCATACTTTGTGTTAATTCATAACCATTATAGTCTTTTCCACCTCTTGTGACTGTCGTCAAGCCTGAAAACACTTGGCCTTTGTCGACAAAAGAATCTGTGATCGTCAACGATTTTAGTGGATCATGTGTTGGTTTAACTATAATTTGCCACTGGATCGTTTGGTTTTCGTAATCGATCCCAATAGCTTGCTTTTCAAAGCTATTTTGAGTAATAGCAACTTTTTCATCAACATTAGACTCAGTTGTCTCTGTGCCAATTCCCTCACCGGAAATCGTCGCTGCATTGGTAAAATCAGTTTTGCTAAAATCAGTGACCTCAGTATCATAGGTGATCGTAACTTGTTTTGTTCCTACATTTTTTAGCGTAATCGGGAAACTTGTTTCTTCTATGTCAACGCCATCAACTTTAATTGGTCCAGTCAGTTTCAATCCTGCCGGAATATTATCTTCGACGTTTACATTTTTCAAGTTGTGTCCGGCTTTATTAATCGTTATCGTCCAATGGATTAATTTAGAATCGTAGCCGACTTTTGATTCACCTGTTTTCTCAATTAATGAAGAACGCGTAATGGGTACTGTAGCTGTCGCACTATTGATTACCGTTTGACCATCAGACAGTGTCGCTTTGTTAGTAAACTCATTGTTTTGCTTATAAATCCCATTATTCACTTTGCTGTAATCAACTTTTGTACGATATGTAATCGTATAGATATCATTTTCTTCGATTTTACCTAATGTTAGGTTAGCTGGAAATTGGCTACTATCCACTTCAACTGATTGATCACCATTTTTAACTACCAAAGAATCTTTGATCAGCGTATTCCCTTCAGGTAAAACATCGCTTAAGATTGCATTGTTGACACCACTACCATTTTCGTTTAGTGTCAATGTCCATTCGATTTCATCTTCAGTACCGTCAACACGTTTTCCTGATTTTTCAAGAGTATCGGTACGAGTTAATTTGTCGACCGTTGCTGTAGCAGGAGCTGAAGTCGTACCATTTGCGGTAACTGTCGCTTCATTTTTAAATTCTAGTTTCGTACGATCCTCGATTGCCGTCGTGTACTTGATTCGATAGCCTTGATAGCCTTTGACATCAGGTAATGTTAGTTTAAATCCTTGTGCGGTACTTTCCTTAGATGTTTCTTCGATCGCTTGACCTTCATGGATTGTACCGTCACTACCGACTATTAGTGTTGTGATCGTAAATCCAGTAGCTGCTTTTACGCCTTTGGGTAACGTATCGGTAATAATAGGACTTTTAACCGTCGTTGTACCAGCATTTAGATAATCAATCGTCCAATTGATTTCACGAGCATTTTGTGTACGATCGGCATTTCCTTTTTTGGTTAATTCTGTGACCGTTGTAGTAGGTTTCATTACGACCGTCAAGGTTTTATCTTTGGTATCGTGAAAGGGTACTTCTTGAACAGCTTGTTCCTTAAATTTTGCTTCGTTAAATTCTAGATTTAGTGTAAACGTTCCCTCTTTGATTTCATTTTCTTGTGCTGCTTCATTAAACGTTAGGGTAAGAACACCGTCTTTTACTACATATGTTCCGACTGGTATTCCTTCAACGATTACTGGTTGTACTGGTGTTGTGATTTTTTCAAAGACATCAGGTAAAGCATAGCTTGCGGTATCGCCACTAACTACACCATCTTCTTGATCTTGCGTGTTCCAAGTCAAAGAAAAAGCTGCTTTTGAGTTGGCAGTGATTTCAATCGTTGCCTCGGAGGAAACATCTTTATCATCCACTGTCAATTTATCAAAAGCAAAAACATTTTCTAAAGCTTTAGGCTCTCTCAAAGTTGCTACTTGAACACTTGGCTTAACTGTAGTTGTGCTTTCTTCAGTACTATCTTTTGTACCGTCCTCAGTACTTTTCGAATCGGCAGGGGCAGGGTCAGCTTCTGCGTCTTCTTTGGTAGCTGTTGTTGTTTCACTTGTTGCACTTGACGCAGTTTGACTTTCGCGTGTTGTGGCTTCACTTGCTGTAGTTTTCGCGTCTGTTTGCGAAGTCATAGTCGGTA
>NZ_CAJYIS010000014.1 GCF_913775425.1 uncultured Enterococcus sp. | reverse complement strand
TTTCGTAAAAGTTGCTCTTCGACCACAAAACTAGGTGTCGGAACAGCTTCTATCGGCCAAGAAATCGTCATTATTCACTCACCAAAACAGGCGCAAAATCTTCTTTCCAAGGTAGTCCCCATACATTTAAGGCTTCCATAAATGGATCTGGATCCATTTCTTCAACATTAAAGACACCAGGTTTTTGCCATAAGCCTTGAACCACTAACATCGCACCGATCATTGCTGGAACACCCGTAGTATAAGAAACAGCTTGTGAACCGACTTCGCGATAACATTCTTCATGATCACAGACATTATAGATATAATAATTGACTTCTTTACCATCTTTTTTCCCACGATAGATACAGCCAATATTGGTTTTTCCTTTCGTACGTGGTCCTAAAGATGCTGGATCGGGTAAAACAGCTTTTAAAAATTGTAGCGGAATGATTTCTTTGCCTTCATATAAAATCGGTTCGATCGAGGTCATGCCAACATTTTCTAAGCTACGCAAATGAGTCAAATAACTCTCACCAAATGTCATAAAGAAACGAATCCGTTTGATTCCTTTAATATTTAATGCTAACGATTCTAACTCCTCGTGATGCAAAAGATACATATCTTTTGGCCCCACTTCAGGAAAATCATATACTTTTTTGATTTCCATTGGTTTCGTTTCGATCCATTGTCCTTCTTCCCAGTAACTTCCGTTAGCTGAAACTTCACGAATATTGATTTCAGGATTGAAGTTCGTTGCAAATGGATAGCCATGATCACCAGCATTACAATCTAGAATGTCGATATAATTGATTTCGTCAAAGTAATGTTTTTGTGCGTAAGCTGAAAATACTCCTGTAACACCAGGATCAAATCCAGAACCTAAAATGGCTGTGATACCTGCTTTTTCAAATTTCTCACGGTATTCCCATTGCCATTTATATTCAAATTTTGCAGTATCTTCTGGTTCATAGTTTGCGGTATCCAAGTAATGCGTTTTAGTCGCTAAACAAGCATCCATAATGGTTAGATCTTGATAAGGCAATGCTAGATTGATCACGATATCTGGTTGTACCTTTTCAATCAGTGTGATTAATTCTTCTACATTATCGGCATCGACTTGTGCGGTAGTAATCACAGTTCCTTTACCGTCTAATTCAGCTTTTAATGCCTCACATTTTGATACTGTACGTGAAGCAATACATAATTCCTCAAATACCTCATGATTTTGTACGATCTTGTGTACAGTAACCCCTGCGACGCCACCTGCGCCGATAACTAATGCTTTTGCCATTATTTTATCCCCCTTTTAGTTTGTTGCTAATAAAATTTCACGAATGATTTTACCCGCTAAGGCTGTTGATGCACCGCTTAGGTCATATTGCGGCGACAATTCATTGACATCGATCCCCACGATCGGAAGTACTGAAATATCTAGAATTGCTTGTAATAAATCTGGAAACATCACTCCACCTGCTTCAGGAGTTCCGGTCCCTGGAAAGGCAGCTGGATCCAAAACATCTAGATCTAAAGTAAAGTAAATTGGAACCTCTTTTTCTTTTAGTTGTGCCACGATTTCAGTTAATCCTGTAAAGTCAAATTTTTGTAAATGTGTGTGCTCTTTAGCAAAAGCAAATTCTGCTCGCTCTCCTGAACGAATCCCAAATTGATAGATTTTGTCATCTCCAATCAAATCATGGACACGACGAATCACTGTAGCATGTGACAACTTAGCATCTAAATACGTATCACGTAAATCTGTATGTGCATCGAATTGGATAACATGAACATCAGGATGACGCTCAACGACAGCTTCAAAGGCACCTAATGTCACCAAATGTTCGCCACCAATCATAAAAGGTCGTTTTTTAGCTGCCAAAATCGTTGCCGTCTGCTGTCTAATATCTGCTAATGCTAGATCGACACGACCAAATGATAGTTCTAAATCTCCTGCATCAAAAACCGCGATATCTTCTAAATCTTTATCCTGATAAGGACTATAAGTCTCTAGACCAAATGAGTCGGCACGAATCGCTCGACTGGCAAAACGTGTACCTGGACGAAATGAGGTCGTAGAATCGAATGGTGCACCAAATAATACGGTCGTCGCTTCTTCAAACGATGCTTCACAAGCAATAAATGTCTCAATATTTGGTTTCATGTTCTAAAAACTCCTTTATATAAGTTGGTAAATAAAATGCGCCCTGATGAATCATAGGATTATAAAAATGGGTCGTGATGTTCTTATTCGACCATGACGCGATGTCTAAATCGAGTAACGGGTCGATTTGTTTACTCGAAAATCCAAACAATAAATATCCTGCTGCATAACTTGGCACACTCGTCATATAAACTTCATTGATTGGAAAAACGCTTGCTACTGTTCGTCTAATATGCGCTAAAGCTTCTAAATCTTCTTGGTAAAATCCATTAGCTTGTTGACTAATCAAAATCCCATTGTCCGCAAGTGCCTTATAACAATTACCGTAAAACTCTTTCGTAAATAGACTCTCATTAATACCAAATGGATCGGCAGAGTCAACAATAATCAAATCGTATACTTCTTTTGTCACGCGGACATAACGTAACCCATCTTGAATAAACAAGCGTACTCTAGAATCCGCAAAACTTTGTTTGGAGTAAGCCAAATACTGCTTACTCACTTCAATAACGCGTTCATCTAACTCCACGACATCTATTTGTGTGATCGTATCGTATTTTTCTAATTCTTTTAAAACCCCACCATCACAGCCACCTAAAACCAAAACTTTTTTTATCTCACTATTGGTTGCCATTGCAACATGGACCATCATTTCACTATAAAAAAATTCGTCTTTGTCTGTTGTAATCAGTTGACCGTCTAATGTGAGCATACGACCAAATTCATTTGATTCAAAAATATCGATTTGCTGATACTCAGAGCGTTCTTGATATAACTGAGATTCGACTTTGATCGATAATTTGACTCCTTCGTTATGATAATCAGATAACCATAAATCCATTTACTCACTTCCTTACTATACGGATAGTATTTAATTTTGGATCTTCTGTTCCCATTAAAAAACAACCTTTTTCTTTTGCGTATAAAATATGTTCAATTACTTGTGAGGTGATTTTTTCACCAGGTGCTACGATCGGGATTCCTGGTGGATAACACATGACCATCTCCCCAGCTATTTGATCGATGCTATCCGTGAGTAATAAAGACTCTTTAGCCGCAAAAAATGCTTGTTTGGGTGTCATCACGACTTCCGTATTGGCAATATCAAACACGAGTAAATCTTTTTTAGGCTTTTTAAAACGCCGACGGATTTCTAAAAGTGCGCCGACTAAGCGTTCAATATCCACAATCCGATCTCCAACTGAGATATAAGCCAAAATATTAGCTGTATCGCCAAATTCAATCTGGATATTGTATTCATCACGCAAGAGATCATAGACCTCAGAACCAGTTAAGCCTAAACCTGTCGTTTGGATCACTAGCTTCGTCCGATCAAAGTCATAAATGCCATTACGATCGATCACTTCGGTCGAGTACGCATAATAGTCCCCAATTTCATTGATTTCATCACGTGCATATTGCGCAAGATCTAATACACGTTGGAAAATTTCTTCTCCTTTTAATGCTAAAGTTTGTCTTGAAAGGTCTAAACTTGCCATCAATAGATAACTTGCACTCGTAGTTTGCGTTAGGTTGATGATTTGGCGTACATATTCTCCATCCAATTCGTCGTTACACAATAAAAATGAACTTTGCGTTAATGATCCGCCTGATTTGTGCATACTAACTGCTGCCATATCACATCCTGCATGCATTGCAGCAATGGGTAAGTTTTTCCCAAAATACAAATGTGTACCATGTGCCTCATCGACCAACACTTTTAGTCCTGCTTGATGTGCATATTCCGTAATTTGAACTAAATCGGAACAAATACCATAATAGGTCGGATTATTCACCAAAATAGCTTTTGCTTCTGGGTGGCGATCAATCGCTTCTTTAACCAGATTCAAAGGCATACCTGTCGAAATTTCTAATTCCTTTTGTAAAGGTGTTTCGACATAGACTGGTACGCCACCACACATGATCAATGCATTGATCACACTCTTATGGACATTACGTGGCAAAATAATCGTTTCCCCTTCTTTGACCGTTGCATAAATCATATTTTGAACAGCTTGTGTCGTCCCATTGACCATAAAAAATGCATGTGCAGCTGAAAATGCTCTTGCTGCAAGTTCTTCAGCTTCTCTGATAACGGATACCGGATGACTCAAATTATCTAACAGTTTCATCGAATTGGCATCCATCGCAATCGCTTTTTCACCAAAAAGCTGCGTCAATTCGACACTTCCTTTGCCACGTTTATGCCCGGGAACATCGAATGGTACAACACGGCGCTTTTGTAACTGATGCAAAGCCTCCACAATTGGAGCTTGATTTTGGTTTATCTCTTTCATTGTCTCCGCCCTTCTCTAATGTGATACAAAAAAGCACACCACTATAACTATAGTGGTGTGCTGAAAAATTCTACCTAAATAAGCCCATGACCATTGATACAAATAAATTGTATACAATCATCATATCTATGGGATTGTAGAACGCTAGAGCCTTTTCTATAGTACATCTTGACTTTTACTATTCTCACTGATCGTCTTTGTGAATGATACATTCACAAAAAATTTGAGTCGATAGCACATTGCTATCTCTTCAATGGGCGCGGAAGCCCCTTTACTACTTCAAACCTGTTAAAATTTCTAACAGCAATAAGTTTGGCTAAAGTCAAAGATAATACTCGCCTCTCTCGTTCGCAACAAACGTTGCATGGAAGAGAATAACATAGATTATATTTTTTGACAAGATACTTTTTGTTTCACATGAAACATTTTTCAAATCGTAAAGCACTCTTATCTGAATAAAATATCTTTATTCTTTCTTCATCAGCAGACAAAAGCAGACAAAAAAAGAAGTAGTCCATCACTACTTCTTTTTGTATTAGTTTGTTACTTTTGCAATCTTTCCTTGTTCGATATAAACCATTAGAATACTTAGATCAGCTGGATTTACTCCGCTGATTCGACTAGCTTGGGCAAGTGTTTCTGGTTGGATCTTTTGTAATTTTTGTTTTGCTTCAGTAGCTAGTCCGTTGATCGCCGCATAATCGATATGTTCTGGAATTCGTTTTGCTTCCATTCGTTTCAATTTCTCAACTTTTTCCATGGCTTTATTGATATAGCCTTCATACTTAATTTGGATTTCAACTTGTTCAATTTCTTTTTTCGTTAATGCCTCATTTTTCTCAATAAACGGTACAATCACGTCATAACTAATTTCCGGACGCTTCAATAATTCATAAGCCAAAATTCCATCTTTCAGTTCAGCTGAATTTGCTGCAACTAAAGCTGCTTGTACTTCTTTCGTTGGTTTCAAACGAATCGTTTTTAAACGTGCGATTTCTGCTTCAACAGCAGCTTTTTTAGCTAGATAAGCTTGGTATTGGTCTTCTTTGACTAAGCCCGCTTTATATCCCATTTCAGTCAACCGCAGATCCGCATTATCATGGCGTAAAATCAAACGATATTCAGCACGTGAAGTCAATAAACGATAAGGTTCATTGGTTCCTTTAGTCACTAAATCATCAATCATCACACCGATATAACCGTCACTACGTTTTAATACAAGAGGATCTTTTCCTTGGACTTTTAACGCTGCATTCATCCCGGCGATCAATCCTTGACCAGCAGCTTCTTCATAGCCACTAGTACCATTAGTTTGACCTGCAGTATATAAGTTTTCGATGACTTTCGTTTCTAAAGTTGGTCGTAATTGATGAGGAACGACCACATCATATTCAATTGCATAGCCAGTCCGCATCATTTCAACATTTTCTAAACCGGTAATCGAGCGCAACATATTTACCTGAACATCTTCAGGAAGTGAAGTCGATAACCCTTGAACATACACCTCTTCTGTATTTAAGCCTTCTGGTTCTAAAAATAGTTGATGGCGTGGTTTATCTGAAAAACGCACGATCTTATCTTCGATAGACGGACAATAACGCGCGCCAACACCTTCCACGATTCCGGTAAACATCGGTGCACGGTGGAGATTTTCTTGAATGATCTCATGTGTACCTTCATTTGTATACGTCAACCAACAAGGTTCTTGTTCGATTTTATATGCGCTATCTGGTGTCATAAAACTAAAATGATTGGGTTCCTCATCACCTGGTTGGATTTCTGTCACAGAGTAGTCGATCGTACTTGATTTTACTCGTGGAGGTGTTCCGGTCTTGAAGCGAGCAATTTCGAGCCCTAATTCTTGTAAATGATCGGCTAGGCCAACAGATGGTTGTGAATTATTGGGACCTGATGAATACTTTAACTCGCCAATAATGATCTCACCACGTAAAGCAGTTCCTGCTGTAATGACAACAGCTTTCGCGCCATAACGTGCTCCAGTAGATGTGACTACACCTTTACACACACCATCTTCAACAATCAAACGTTCAACGATTCCCTGACGTAAGGTAAGATTATCTTCTTGTTCGATTGTATGTTTCATTTCAGATGAATACTCATGTTTATCAGCTTGTGCACGTAATGCGCGGACAGCCGGACCTTTACCAGTGTTCAACATTCTCATTTGGATGTAGGTCTTATCGATATTACGTCCCATCTCACCACCTAGAGCGTCGATTTCACGTACAACAACTCCCTTAGCTGGTCCTCCTACAGAAGGATTACAAGGCATAAATCCTACCATATCTAAATTAATCGTAATCAATAACGTTTTATTGCCCATTCGACTAGCGGCTAATGCGGCTTCTGATCCTGCGTGACCAGCACCAACAACAATCACATCAAAAGATTCTGCTGTATATTCTTGCATGTATTTTTCTCCTTTTATTTTCCTAAACAAAATTGGCTAAACAATTGTGTAATCAATTCATCTTGTACACTGTCTCCCACGACTTCACCTAAAGCATCCCAACAACGTGTCATATCGATTTGGACTAGGTCGACAGGCATTCCCATTTCGATCCCTTGGATGACTTCGCTTAATGAATGTGCTGCTTGGTCCAAAAGCGCGATATGTCGTGTATTCGAAACATAGGATGCGTCTTTATCAGCAGTTTGACCACCAAAGAACAAATCAGCTATTGCTTGCTCCAAGCGATCTAATCCATTTTGATTTAAAACAGATACTTCAAATAAAGGCGAATCCCCTACTAAATTACGGACCTCATCTCGATCTAACCGACTTGGTAGATCCGTTTTATTCAATAATACGATACGTTTACTATCTTTAGTTACTTCAATCAATTGCTCGTCTTCACTAGACAAGGGTTCACTTTGATTGAGCACTAGTAAAATCAAATCGGCTTTAGCTAAAGCTTGACGGCTTCGTTCGACACCAATACGTTCTACGATATCTTCAGTTTCACGAATCCCTGCAGTATCGACTAATTTTAAAGGCACGCCACGAACATTGACATATTCTTCGATCACATCACGCGTTGTCCCAGCAATATCTGTTACGATCGCTTTTTCTTCACGCAATAAATGATTTAAAAGGCTCGATTTTCCTACATTAGGGCGCCCAATAATCGCAGTGTCTAGACCTTCACGTAAGATTTTTCCTTGTTGTGCTGTTTGCAATAAGTCTTCGATTTGGCCTTTGACTTGTATTGCTTTTTCTAATAACAAACGCGTTGTCATTTCCTCAACATCGTCATATTCAGGATAATCGATATTCACTTCTACTTGAGCAAGCGTTTCTAAAATTTCTTGGCGTAAAGCACGAATCAAGTGTGATAGATTACCATCTAGTTGATTTAATGCTAAGTTCATCGCTTTATCAGTTTTAGCACGAATCAAATCCATTACCGCTTCTGCTTGCGATAAATCTACACGGCCATTTAAAAAAGCTCGTTTGGTAAATTCTCCTGGCTCGGCTAACCGTGCTCCTTGGCGTAACAATAATTGCAACAATTGATTCACCACAACAATCCCACCATGACAATTGATCTCGACTACATTTTCTCTAGTGAATGTCTTTGGTGCACGCATCACAGAAACCATTACTTCATCTACTAATTTATCTGCTACAGGATCTACGATATGTCCATAATGGATCGTATGACTCGAAACATCTGCTAGTTGCTTATTCCCAGCTTGAAATACGCGATCAGCGATTTCCACAGCTTGATCACCACTTAAACGAACAATACTAATCGCTCCTTCTCCTGGTGGTGTTGAAATGGCTGCGATTGTATCAAATTCTTGAGTAATTTCTGCCACTTTATTTCCTCACTTTCTATTTCATCGCACAAAAAAAGTGCACACTCCACCCCAAGAGGTGAACGTTGCACTTTGACTGCTTCTGTCCATTAATTCTGGGGATAGCTTAGCATATTTTTGCTTTTCTGACAAGTTAGACTTCTTTTCATTTTTGCTTATTCAGTTTTGCACAAGTGGATAAAAAAGAGTAGAATAAGACAAAAGACTTTTATCTATTTTTAGGAGGAATTTATTATGAGTATTTCACTACGTCATCGCCATGACTATTCAGAAGATGAAAATCGCCGCATTGATGAGATTGTTTTATCCACAGGTAATGTGAATAAACCCTACGTTGTACGTGACATTGTATTTGCTTCAGAAAAATTAGAGGTCGATTTATTTGATCCTATTGTGGATCCTAATGATTTATTGAAAAATATCTCTTACCGCTTGCGTGAAAAGGCGTATTCTTATGGTGCTAGTGCTGTAATCAACTGTCATTTTGAACACGATCACGTTGTTCATCCTGATGGCACTACTTTTTTAGAGATTTTTGCTTATGGTACCGTTGTTCAATATACACAATCCACAATCGGTGGATAACTTTGTGGATAAAAAAAGGACCCTTCTAAAAGAAGGATCCTTTTTTATTATCACTTTTTCGAATGGAAGTGATAAGAATGATTTCGTTTCCAATCATACGATGGATTAGGCAGTTTGTCAATTCGATCTAAAATGACGTTTTATTTCAATGATGAATCTTTTATTTTTTAAGCTCGATCACAAGATATCGATAAGGTTCATCACCTTCAGAATGAGTTTGAACTGCATCATGTTTACTTAATACAGCATGAATTTGCTTTCGTTCAAATGCAGGCATTGGTTCTAAAAAAATCGGACGCTTGGTTTGAATGACTTTTTGCGCTGTTCGTTCGGCCAAACGTTCTAAGATTTCTTGACGTTTTTCACGATAATCTCCTACATTGACAACAATCGAGCGCTTTTCTTTGCTTTGACGATGTAAAAAGACTTGTGCTAAATATTGGATAGCATTTAGCGTCTTCCCGTGTTTTCCAATGACTAATCCTTGTTTAGTTGTATTGATTTGATACATGATCACATCTTTTTTTCGTTCTACTGTTACCGTCGTCTCATCCGATAAAACCAACTGCTTTACGATCATCTCTAAGTATGCTCGTAATTCTTCTAAACTATCTTGCTCTGGTTCGATTTCTTCTGTGGATAAGTTTGTGGATAACATGGTTGCTTCACTTGGATCAATTATTGAGTCAATGACCTGATCATTTGAGACTATTTCGGAATTTTTCGAAATACTTTTAGGCTCGATACTGACTTGTGCATTTTTTTTTCCAAAACCAAAAAGACCTTTTTTCGCATCTTGAAGCACTTCGATCACGGCATCTTCTCTCGTAATCCCTAACGTATTCAATCCTAAATCAATTGCCTTTTGGACTGTACTTGCAGTAAACATCGGCATATTCAAAACTCCTTTCTATAAGTTTAAATCATTATTTTTTCTTTTTCTTTCCTAGTGCATTGTTTTTTGCTCGTTGCATCGCACGTTCCTTTTCTCGGATTGCTCGTGCAGCTTCTTCACGTTCTCGTTTTAGCACAAAAGGATTATTGATCATCAGTGTTTGGATAACTTGGAAACCATTTGATACTACCCAGTATAAAGATAATCCACTAGCTAAGTTGATCCCCATGAATAAAATCATAGCAGGCATGACTACATTCATAATTTTTAGACTAGCATTTGATTCGACTTGGCTCATACTTGATAAATAAGTACTTCCGAAAGTGAAAATAGCTGCTAGTACAGGTAAAATGTAGTACGGGTCTTTTGAACCTAGTTGTAACCATAAAAAATGGCCTTCAGTCAAAGCTGGTACTCGTGAGATCGATTGCCATAGTGCCATTAAAATCGGCATTTGAATGACTAGAGGCAAACAACCAATATAAGGATTTACATTGTTTTCAGCATATAATCGTTGTGTTTCTTCACGTAATTTTTGCTGTGTTTGCATATCTTTAGCAGAGTACTCTTGTTGTAGTTTCTTTAGTCGCGGTTGTAATTCTTGGGTCTTACGCATGCTTTTCGTTTGGAAATGCATCAATGGCAATAAGATGATTCGAATAATAATCGTAAATAAAATGATCCCTATTCCAGCATTACCAAAAGATAAGGCTTTGATAGCTTGCGCAAAGTAATACACAATGTAACGATCCCAAACATTAGTACTTTGTGCTGAGACCTCACTGGTTCCACAAGCTGATAGCAACACAACCATAGCAACTAAACTGAGCATTAATAGTAGACGCTTTCTTTTTTTCACGAAACGATTTCTCTCCCTTACTTGATTATTCCTGCAAGTGCGAATACATGTTTTAGATTCGAATATACTTCTTGAGAGGGCAAATCGACAGTAGATGGTCGTGCAATGATGATAAAATCCAAGTCTGAGCGAATTTCATCTTGTAAAGCTGCGACACTTGCTCTGATTTTTCGTTTTACAGCATTACGATGCACAGCATTCCCTACCTTTTTTCCAACGGATAATCCCACACGAAAATGTTTTTGATTGGGTTTATCTAATATATAGACAATAAATTTACGATTCGCAAACGATTTTCCTGTATGGAATACTTTTTGAAATTCTTGTTCTTTTTTAACTCGATACGCCTTTCTCATCCTCAATTCATCCATTCTTTTTGATTATACTCACGCAGTTATCATACCATATTTCAAAGTCTTTCTTCATTAGGTTTCCTTAAAAATGGGTATAAAAAAAACCACTGAGGTTCAGTGGCTTATGCAGAAAGAACCTTTCTGCCTTTACGACGACGGCTAGTTAAGACGCGACGTCCATTTTTTGTGCTCATACGTTTACGGAATCCGTGAACTTTTTGACGTTTACGTTTATTTGGTTGATACGTTCTTTTCAATGATTTCACCTCCAAATAGAAATTCTATTCGTTCTATTATGTAGAAACATACTTTGATAGTATACCGAAAGAACTACTGATTTGTCAATAAAAAAATAATTCACTTCACCTTGATTCTTCGTTATTCTTTGTAGAAAGTTACCCACAGTTTCATCCACATTTTAACAAAAGCCTATGGATAACTCAAAAATCAAAAAAACTTTTAAAAAAGTTATCCACTGGGTTATACACAGGTTATCCACAAATACACACCCTGTGGAAAAGTTTTACACAGCTAGTTAAAAAACTGTGGAAAAGTCTTTTAAAAGTTGCTATTATACTCTATATTATCCACAGACCATTGTGGATAGTCTATTTTTTTTAAAAGTTATCCACGATATTTTAAAACTGTGGATAACTTTTATTCACAGGTGTGTAAAAGTCTTTCCACAGTTTTTTTATTTTGTGGATAAATCGACTAAATCCTGAATCTTTTTATTCCATTCTGTGGAAAAGTTTTATTTTTCATGCTACATTTAGACTATCTATTTTTATTTTTATACAAGGAGGTACACAAGTATGACATCTCTTGATGAGATCTGGGCAGAACTTCAAGAACGATACAAAAACGAAATGAATTTTGTCAGTTATAATACTTGGGTCGATACCGCACAACCTCTTTCCTTTCAAAAAAATCAATTAATGATTGAAGTTCCAAGTGAGCTTCACAAGAATTATTGGGAAAAAAACTTAGCAGGTCAGATTTTAGAAACAGGATATCGCTTAAATGGAGAAGAACTATTTCCGATTTTTGTCACACCAGATGACTCAAATAAATACGCGGAAAAAACTCCTGAAGAACCATTACCTAAAGACGATTACTTAGAAGCTCAATCTGTTTTAAATCCTAAATATACTTTTGATACATTTGTAATTGGAAAAGGAAATCAAATGGCTCATGCAGCTGCCTTGGTAGTTGCAGAAGATCCAGGATCCATTTATAATCCATTATTTTTCTATGGTGGAGTTGGCCTTGGAAAAACCCATTTGATGCATGCCATCGGACATCAAATGTTACAGCGTAGACCAGATGCAAAGATCAAATACGTCAGTAGTGAGAATTTTACGAATGACTTTATCAATTCAATCAAGCGTAAAGAAATGGAATCATTTCGAGAAGAGTACCGTACGGTCGATCTACTATTAGTAGACGATATCCAATTTTTGGTCAATAAAGAAGGTACACAAGAAGAGTTTTTTAATACGTTTGAAGAACTTTATTTAAATAATAAACAGATCGTATTGACCAGTGATCGGTTACCAAATGAAATTCCAACTTTACCAGAACGTCTTGTTTCACGTTTTGCTTGGGGATTATCTGTTGATATCACTCCACCTGATCTGGAAACGAGAACCGCTATTTTAAGAAAAAAAGCCGAAGCTGAACGTCTAGAGATTCCCGATGATACGCTAAGCTATATTGCCGGACAAATTGATTCGAATATTCGTGAATTAGAAGGTGCCTTAGTACGTGTTCAAGCTTTTGCTACCATGAAAAATGCTGATATTTCTACTAGCTTAGCTGCCGAAGCTTTAAAAGCTCTAAAAGGATTAGAACCGATCGGCCAAGCCTCTGTTCTAAAAATTCAAGAAAAAGTATCAAACTACTATAATATCCCTGTTTCCGACTTAAAAGGAAAAAAACGGGTTAAAAGTATTGTATTGCCGAGACAAATCGCGATGTACCTTGCTAGGGAACTAACAGATAGTTCGTTACCAAAAATCGGTGCTGAATTTGGTGGAAAAGATCATACTACAGTTATCCATGCACACGAAAAAATCCAACAACTTATCAAAAATGATCCTATATTAGAACGCGAAGTGGCTGAACTCAAACAACTCGTTATGGGATAGTGTGGACAAATCCTTTTTTATCCACATAGTTATACACAGCTTATCCACAAGTAAAAATAGAGCTTTCCCTTGTTATACGTGGACTTATCCACAGTTATCCACAGTATACACAGCCCTATTACTATTACTATTCTTTTAATAATAAATATATATAAAGGAGCTTACCTAAATGAAACTAACTCTACATCGTCCAACATTTATGCAAGAATTACAAAAAGTCCAAAGAGCCATTTCAAGCAAAACGACTATTCCAATTTTAACTGGAGTAAAATTGAGTTTGACTCATAATGGTTTGACCCTGACAGGAAGCAATGCAGATATTTCAATCGAAACTTTTTTAAGTGTAGAAAATGAAAAAGCCCAAATGACTATCGAAGAAACAGGAGCTATTGTATTACAAGCACGTTTCTTTAGTGAGATCATCAAAAGATTACCTGAAGATTTCGTGACAATGAATGTCATTGAAAACAATCAAGTAGAAATTACGTCTGGTAAAGCAAGTTTTACTGTAAATGGCTTAGATGCTGATAATTATCCACATCTTCCAGTTGTGGATACAACAAATCAATTAGCTGTCCCAATTCAAATCTTAAATCAATTAATCAATGAAACAGTTTTTGCTGTTTCACAACATGAAAGTCGTCCGATCCTAACTGGAGTTCATATGGTATTAAAAGAACAACAACTATTAGCTGTTGCGACAGATTCACATCGTCTAAGTCAACGAATCATTCCATTAGGAACAGAACATGATCAATTTGATATCGTGATTCCTGGAAAAAGCTTAACTGAATTATCTCGTTCTTTAGGAGAAACAGAAGAGTCAGTAGAGATCAGTATTATGGAAAATCAAGTTTTATTTGAAACAGCTACAACTAAATTTTATTCTCGTTTGTTGGAAGGAACCTATCCGGATACCAATCGTTTGATTCCAAATAGCTTTAACACCGAAATCGATTTTTCAGTTCGCTCACTGCAAGCAGCAATTGACCGTGCATCATTACTGTCGCATGAAGGACGGAATAATATCGTTAAATTATCGATCACTGCTAATGAAGTCGTATTATATGGAAATTCACCTGAAGTAGGTCGAGTGGAAGAAGTATTATCTTATGAGCGAGTAAGTGGGGATCCTTTAGAGATCTCATTTAATCCAGACTATATGAAAAAAGCTTTACAAGCTTTTGGAGACACTTCAATCTCAGTTCGTTTTATCTCAGCGATTCGTCCGTTTACCTTAGAACCAACTGAAGGTAATGGCGCATTCATCCAATTAATTACACCAGTTCGTACTAATTAGATTTTATTTTTAGAAAATAATCTGAAAATGAATAGAAAACAATAATTATACTAAATCAAGGTTTAAATTCCATTTTAAGCCTTGATTTTTATTTTGGTTTAAAACTATCAAAAAAGGTACAAGTCGCCTTAAAAGCAAAAATAAATAGGGAAATTTGTTTTATATGTGAAAAAATAGTATAATAGAGGTATATGTCTTGTGGAAGAATCGAGGGAAAAAATGAGAGAAAAAATCTTTTTAACATCAGAATATATGACACTTGGACAATTGTTAAAAGAAGTGACGATTATCAGCAGTGGTGGACAAGCAAAATGGTTCCTAGCTGAACATACAGTATTTGTAGATGGAGAAGTTGAGAATCGCCGTGGCCGTAAGTTGTATGCCGGTATGATGATTGAGATTCCAGAATATGGTACATATTTCATGGCCTCACAGGATCGACAACATGAGACTGAGTAATCTTGAATTACAAAATTTTAGAAACTATGATCAACTTGCATTGACATTTACGAAAGATCTGGTGATTTTTCTAGGTGAAAATGCGCAAGGAAAAACAAATGTACTTGAAGCAATCTATGCTTTAGCGATGACTAGAAGCCATCGTACTGCCCATGAACAAGAATTAATATCATGGCAAAAAAAAGAGGCAAATATAAGTGGCCACATAGAAAAAAATAGCCATAATATCTTGCTAGAAGTACGTTTTACGAAAAAAGGTCGTAGAACTAAAATCAATCATTTAGAACAAAAAAAATTAAGTTCTTATGTGGGTCAAATGAATGTGATTTTGTTTGCTCCAGAAGATTTAGCTTTAGTAAAAGGAACACCACAACTACGCCGTAAGTTTTTAGATATGGAGATTGGTCAGATCAATCCTGTTTATTTATATAATCTAGTCCAGTATCAAAAAATTTTAAAGCAACGTAATCTTTACTTAAAAAAATTAGCCGAAACGAAAAAACCGG
This sequence comes from uncultured Enterococcus sp., assembly GCF_913775425.1. GTDB lineage: Bacteria > Bacillota > Bacilli > Lactobacillales > Enterococcaceae > Enterococcus_G. The sequence continues at coordinate 1,150 of NZ_CAJYIS010000014.1, read as the reverse complement.
ATGAACTGTATCTTACGGTTTTGACAGAACAGTTAGTCGAATTTGGCAGTAAGGTATTGTATGAACGATTGAATTTTGTCAAAAAATTAGAGTACTGGGCGAACACATTGCATCAATCGATTAGTCAACAAAAAGAAACGCTGACTATCACCTATGATTCGTCAATCGAGTTATCAACAGAATCCACAATAGAATCCATTGCCAAAAGTTATCAACAGGCTTTGGGGAAAACTCAACAGAATGAACGATTTAGGCAAATCACACTCGTAGGACCTCACCGAGATGAGTTGCTTTTTTTTATTAATGGCCGGAATGTCCAAACATATGGATCGCAAGGTCAACAACGAACAACGGCTTTGAGCGTCAAACTTGCAGAAATTGATTTGATGAAAGAAGAAACTGGTGAGTATCCAATTCTACTGCTAGATGATGTGATGAGTGAGTTAGACGATTCAAGACAACTGCATTTACTAGAAGCAATCGAGGGTAAAGTCCAAACGTTTTTAACAACAACGACACTGGAACATGTCAAAGAAAAGATGACGGTAGAACCCATGATTTACTATGTTGAACAAGGAAAGATAAAAGGAGAGAGTGCGTAATGACGGAAGAAGAGAAAAATTTAGTCGAACGTGCCAAGGAATATGATGCAAGTCAAATTCAGGTACTTGAAGGATTAGAAGCAGTTCGTAAACGACCTGGTATGTACATTGGCTCAACGAGTTCAGAAGGGCTACACCACTTAGTTTGGGAAATTGTGGATAACTCAATCGACGAGGCACTCGCAGGTTTTGCAACGAAGATTGAAGTTGTTGTGGAAAAAGATAATAGTATCACTGTGTTAGATGATGGTCGGGGGATTCCTGTGGATATCCAAGCAAAAACAGGACGTCCTGCTGTGGAAACAGTATTTACAGTATTGCATGCTGGTGGGAAATTTGGCGGTGGCGGATACAAAGTATCTGGAGGACTACATGGAGTTGGTTCTTCAGTGGTCAACGCATTGTCAACGACTTTAGATGTTAAAGTCTACAAAGACGGTAAAATTTATCACCAACAATACCAACGTGGTGCTGTTGTAGAGGATCTTAAAGTAATTGGCGAAACACAATTACACGGAACAGAAGTCCATTTTGTTCCAGATCCAGAA
>NZ_CAJYIS010000013.1 GCF_913775425.1 uncultured Enterococcus sp. | reverse complement strand
TCCACTGATAGATTACAAATAATAACAATAGTGTATAGATCACTGACCAAATCGAAAACGTGATCCCAGCTGGTGCAAATAAATTAAAATAGTAATCAGATACTTCTTGCATCGATACATTATTGATCGGTAATAGTACCGATAATGCATTCGAACCGACCATAATGAGATACAACACTGTAACTAAAATCTTACTTCCCGTTGCGGATGTTTTCATCCCCATTTCCCCCTCTAACTTATCATTTAATAAAACTATCGTACCACGTTCAGTCGATTTTTAATGGTTTAATGCTTTGCTTCTTTCAATAATTTCACACCCAATACAATAACAATAATTATCAAAACAACTAGATTAAGGACAGACCAAACCGATGAAAAGCTTACTAAATTTTGAATTGGGAATATAAAACTCAGATATGCAGGTAAAATCGTTGTTTCAAAAAGTCCCCCTGCTACTGTCAGATTCAAAATAAACCAAGGAATAAATCCATAATAAATCCAGTTAGAGGATTTTAAGTAAGAAAGACTAATCGAACTCAATACAAGATAACCATAGAATAAAAAAAGTTGGACTATTTGTAAAATCGATAACATACGATCTAAAAAGAAGTACTCGAAAATCAAAAATAGGCTGAACTCAACTAAAAACAAACAAGTTAGTACCACAAAATAACGATATTGTTCACGTAGGATACTTCTATATCCATAAAATCTTAATCGCTTATTTTGAGAACTAGGAATCGTTGTAAGAATCATCAAGAGTAGTGGCAAGTAAAATAAACCAATCAATGGTAGTGAGATCGTTTTTTTAGTAGCTCCATAAACTGTCTCTTCTGATTCGCTATCGAGATAATCTATTTTAAATAATTCTGTGTCAGATAACTCCTTTGCTTCTTGATTACTGGCCAATCTGTACGTTTCGCTCGTAATTATTTTTAATAAATTACTTTGTATCATATCTAGAGTGATTTGCGTATCTTGGATTCCTGGAGTCAAATAAACAGTTATCAAATCTTGTGTAGTTTGCTGTTTTACTTGTTTAGTAAACTGTTTCGGGATGACGACGACGACGTTTTCCTTTGTTTTGATGTAATCTATCGGTGTCCAATCTTCGTCACTTTGAATCGTAACATACTGCTCATCCTCTAGAAATTTTTCAAACTGCTTTCCTTGTTCTCCCACATCACGGTTTACAACGAGTACGCTAATAGTCGCTTGGTCTTCACCTATCCAATAACTCCTCAGCTGTGTAACAAGTAATTGTATCAAAAAAACTATAGTGAAATAAAAAATCAACTTATAATGACGTCGATAACCTTTCATCGCTTTGCCTCCCTAACATAAACAAGCAAACTGAGTAAACTAGCGAAAATACATAAATTCGATAAGAATGAAAGATTTAGTTGATTTGCCAACATGTAACTTACACACATTTGCACGTACCAAGCTGGATTCAAATAATTTATCGCGAGATCAAAATCATACAGGGGGAAAATCAAACCGCCTAAAAATAAGAATACTAAACTCAAGCTACTCAATACCAATAAGACACTAAACTCACTTCGATAATTTAAGCCTATCGTATAAATCGCATAAAATAGCGCTAATGTAAAAAAGCTTAGGCATTGTAACACAAGCAAATATTTCCAAAATTCGATTTCAGAAAAGTTGCGAAATAGCCAATAAACTAAGCTAGCTGAAACAAGTACGATGAGCTGTTGAAGGATCAATTTGACTAGTAAAATTTCTTTGATGGTAAATCTATAGAATACTAACTTCTTTAATATATTTGTTTTTTTTCGCTTAGCATAGATCTGTACATTGAAGATACTAAATATCACTACAATAAAAAAATAAGTCAGAGACCACAACTGAACTACATACTGTGAGCCATAGTTGTGAATCTTTGTTAATTGTGCTCTAGTAATTACTTTTTCAATCAGCTGTTCATCAAATTTTTCGATATTCAATTGCTTTTGCTTTTGAGTTAGACTACTTTTGATAATTTGTTCATAATAATCTAATGAAGTTAGTTGCATGACATTCACTGTTGTCACGGCCGATTTCAATATTTGATACATAATCTTTCCAATCAATGGATTATTCGCATATAAATTAATTATTCCTTGTTCTTTGTTAAACATAATTTCATCAACATTATCCGGTAATTCTATTACTAAGTCGATTTCAGAATGTTTTAGCAATGTTTGGATCTGGTTTCGATCTATTATTTTCACTTCGTTAACAGACTCGTTACTTCCAATTGATGTTTTAATCATATCACGAAAGAAACTATCTTCAGGAATAACAATCCCTAGTCTTAAGCTTGATTGTGTAAATTCAGACTGAAAGATATTTTTAGGAAGTGCAACCATAAAAGAGCTCAAAACCCCAATCAAACATATACCAGCAACTAAATAGTACTTCCCATTTGTTTTTAGTTCTAAAAGGCTATAATTTAAAATCTTCAAAATCAATCACCTCATTGTTTTCGAATAAGAAGATTCTTTCGCAAATATCTTGAAAATCACTCAGACGATGACTCACAACTAGTAAAGAAAGACCGTTTTTCTTTTCTTCTAAAAGAAGTTGCTTTATCTGATAAACCGATCGTTCATCTAATGCATTGAATGACTCATCCATCAATAAAATATCGGGTCGAACAAGTAAACTAGCAGCAATCATTACTCTTACACGCATTCCTGTACTTAGTTTGCGAATCTTTGTATTTAAAAACGGCGTAATCCCACAACGATCGCTACAAAAAATAATACGTTCATCGATTTTTTCTTTAGGCATTTTAGCATATCGTGCTTCTAAATATAAATTATCTAAACAGGTCAAGTGTTCCTCAAAGCCCCCATAATGAATAACATATCCCAATACTCCATTGATTTCGATTTTTCCACCTTTATAGGGCAAAACGCCCGCAATCGTATCTAATAAAGTCGACTTTCCGGAACCATTAGATCCATATATCGCAAGTCCTTTGCCAGCTTCTAAACTAAATGATAACGGCTTTTGTATAGCTGATTTACGCTTAAGTAATAAGTTGTCTATGACTATTCTTTTCATTTTTCCTCCTACAACAAACAAAAATCGAGGCAATCAAGCCTCGATTTTTTCTAAATATTTATGACACTTAATTGAAACTAGGCTTGTTGATATTTGAAATCGTTAATTTCACAAAAGGTGTATCGACATCATATTCCTCATCTGTAATAGAATCTACAGAAAATTCTGTGAGGCGGTTTTTATTATCTAAACCAACTGTCATATGTGGATTAACAATCGTTGGATCGATTCCTTCGTAGTCTATTTGGTTTTGAACTTGGTTTAAAGCTAAACCAACATAATTCGATAGTGTTCGGACATTTTGAGCCGTCATACCGATTTCTTTTAATAATTTCGTATCATTTTGTGCTTTAGTTAAGTAATCATCAAATGCTTTAAATAACGCAAGAGCGTCGATTTGGAAATCATATTTGTTTTTTTCAACTTCCTTAACATTGATGAAGACTTTCTCTTTCGTTTCTTTATCGTTTAAACCATTCTTAATAAAATCAGAAAACAAATTCCATGCAGAATCTCCACTAGGAACAACTTGCATTACCTGTTCTGCGACCTCGTCATCAAATCTAGCTGCTGCGATGGTGTTCACGTAATTTGTCACTGTTTCTTCAAAGATCGCATCCTTATCAAGATGATTATTTTTGATGTATTTTTCCAAATCGATTCCAGTTCCATCATAAAATGAATTTAAAATATCGTTTTCACTCTCAGATTTTTGATTTGGATACGTTATAGTAGCTTTATCATTCTCGTAAGTAATTTTATCGCCATCCGTATTAAGCAACGAAAGTCGACTCGATTTTGCATCTTTTCCTAAAGCGATACTTCCACTATAATTTTCTCTACCATAATCGTTTTCTGCAATAAACTCAAAATCAAAACCTTGACTATCTGTTACTTCATCAATTCCTACATAAATCATTTCTAAAGGATTCATGTTTTTAGTACTCGATCCAAATACTTTAGTAAAAACAAAAAAGCTCAATACCGCTAAAACAACAACCCCACCGATGATAAACGATATATTTTTCTTTTTTTGTTTATGTTGATTTTTTCTGGTTTCGATCACTTGCTTAGCTGAAGTGGATTGAAATGTATCTAACTTTGGCAAACTTGACTGTGCATTCGCTTCGATTTTCTGTCCGCATTTTACACAAAAAGCTGCATGATCATTATTCTTATGTCCGCAATTTTTACAAAACATCTCTTACTCCTGTTTTCTAACTTATTTTGTTAATACTGCAATAATCAAAACGTCGACAATACCGATTAAAATAAATGTTAGTAAAATATTGTAGAAAGGTGCTAAAGCTGTTTTCACATCTGTTTTATATTGCGCTAAAATCACCATAACGACTGAAATAAAATTGATTAAGTACATTAAAGTGATCACAATTGCAACAAACGATGCAGAAGCTAAATCAATAAATAAAGCAAAGTTTGCTACGATTAATAATGCAATCATCAATGAATAAAAGTTTCCAAATTGATTTAAATAATGATTCCAAGATACTTTAGCTGAACCTAATAAACGTGACATCCCAAACGAAACGCCCACTAAAGCTGCCATGAATAATAACAGTACTACAAAAATTCTTAAAAAGTCAGAAAATCCCATACTGTAGCTATATGATGAAGTCCCAAATAAACTAAATAACTCTGAATATGGATTAAACATACCCATGATGTAATTGTTAGCTTGGTCAGCTAATAAGTAAATCATTAACGATTGTAAGAAAGTAAATAATAAAACTGTTACATAGCCAAAATAACCTTCTGCTCTTGAAGCATCTGTCGTTGGCTTTTTCAATTGTGTCAAAAAGTAATTAAAATAATTCTGGCTCTTTACAATTGTTCTTTGCAATGTTTCATTTTGTGCCATATTAGGTTGGCTTCTTTGGTACTGTCCGCCTTGCATATTTGAATTCATATCACTGGTTGGATTTTTTTGCTCTCCACCAACAGTTTGGTCTTGTCCACATTTTGGACAAAATCTAGCCTCCGCCTTCATTTCTGACCCACAATTTACACAATATTTCATTTCTTTTTCCTCCAATTATTTTTATATTTATAAACTCAATCAGTGATTGAAGTTTTTTCCTTTACCACTTTTCCAGTATCCTTGATGATAATTTTATATGCACTTGATTCTTGAATAAACAAGCGGTCACCCAAGTCACTGACACTCACTGCGTCGTCACTTAGCTTTAATCCATCTTTATTCAAAACGACAAAACGATGATCTGCTTCATCTTGCTTGTCTATATTGCTTTTTTTACTAGCAATGACGTAATCATTATAAATCACTGGACTAGCTACCCCTAGATAATATTCACCATCATCTATCCTTTTTCCATCAGGATCTAACGTTGTCCAGTTGTCTCCGTCGAACTCTGTAAATAAATTACTTCCACCGACAGATGAAATTGCATTTTGAGAACTGATCACTATATTCTCATCAAGATCAATAATATCTGCAGCGTTAGGATCCCCCGCCGCCATATTTCCTTGTTCATTAGGCGGGCTAAGGTATTCATAAGTTGCTTCGATCACTACATCATTCGTCTTCACATCACGTAAGCCATATTTTTTTCTATCTTGGTACGTATAGTATTTCCCATCATTAGAAAACTGAATGGGCGAACTTGATACATCTTCAGCTATAACATTCAGATTAAGATCGGCAAGGCTATATTTCCCATTCGCTTGTTCAAAAATAATTTTATTATTTGACACAGTCGGATAGTTTTTACAAAAATTTTCTTTAATGATATTTCCTTTTGTATCGATGACATCAAACATTCTAGAGTCTTCACTATCTTTTACTAAAATATATTTATCAGATATTGGTATCGTCGAATAGTAACTAGGCTCAATCACTATATTGCCTTCTTCGTCAATAACTCCTACTCGATCAGAACTGTCTTGTACCGAAGCGATTTTTAATTGATTGAAAGCACCTATCGATGGATAGATCGGCTCAGTGATTCGTTCACCTTTCGAAGAGATCAATCCAAACAAGACAGTGTCATCGTCTTGTGTTCCATACGTCATTACACCATTCTTCGACTGCATCAATACTAGTTTAGAAGGTGAACTTCCTTGACCTTGGGAACCAAAAATCCCAAGCATTTGTAGATCAGATTCATCTGTTACTACTTTTCCCTTTTGATTGATCAATCCACTATGATATTCATCGTAATCTTCGCTAGAATAATCTGAGAAAAACGCAGTACCTTGCGTATTGAACAACGAAATATTCGTAGCGAAACCTTTTTTGATCACATTAAAATCACTATCCATCAATCCAAACAGTTCGCCGTCACGATAAGGAAAAACGACTTGCTTTTTAGCTATCGCCTTTTCCTGAACTTTTTGTTGCGTACTAGCTGGTGATTTTTGACTTTGGAAAAAGTAAAAGCCACCAGCTACTAAAATAGCAGCAACCCCTATCAAGCTAATTCCAGTAATCCATCGTGATTTTTTCACTGGATTGGCTTGTTTGATGTTTTTTTGTAAGTCTGGTTGTTGAAATTTTTGATACTTTGGTGCTTCATTTTGTAACTGTTTTTTACCGCAATGGCTACAAAACGAAGCATTACTATTTATATCTTTTTGACAAAACTCACACTTTTTCATTTTAAATACCCCAATATTACTTCTCTGTTGTTATTGCTAGTTCTTTATATGTTCTTGTACCACTACTTGGTAATACATCTTTAGACATATCTGGCGAATTGAATGTATATTTGATGATCGTATACGCTCCACCTTGGCTGACTACTTCATAAGTATAATCATCTATATTTCCTTCATACGAATCGATCATTGTTGTTAATAACGCTTTTGTTTCTTTAGTCATTTCTGGGAATTTTTTACTGTTTGTGGCTCTAGCATTTTCAACAGCTGTATTTAATGTGTTCGCTTCAGAAATCTTATAGTACGAAAAACTGCCTACAGTAACTAAAATAATTGCAACGAACGCTACCCAACTAACGATCGTTTTTGTTTTCTTAGATTTTTTAGATCTTGTTTGGTTTTCCAAATCTAATAATTCTTGATAACGATTTAGGATAAACACACGATCTTCTTGCGGAGCTTTAATGTCTTCTAGATATTCTAAGACTTGTTCAATTTCTGCTACTGTTGTTGCTTGTTGGCTAGCTAATATCGCCGAATCAAGTGCATCGCGATATTCACTTTCTTGTTTTGTTGCCATCTCCATCTCTACTTGTTGTAACAATTGAGCAGAATCTTTATAGCCATTTAATTCTAATAACAAACGTCTAGCAACGGGATAGTTTTTTGTAGCAATCGCTTGAAGCGCTTGAGCGTATTGTTTTTCAATGTGTACCGTTTGTAACTGCGAACGTAATAACGTTGCATACTCAGAAGCATCGCGATAATTCCCTAAAGATTCAAACAAGGTCAGTGCTGCCTCTAAACGATTAGATTTATAGGCATCTAAAGCTTGTTCATAGGTTCTAATCTCATCTTCTTTTCTTTTTTGTTCTAATAATAATTCGATTTGTGCCACTTGGTTTTTGGCATCACGATAATCTCCCAAAGCTAGTAAACTCGCTTTAGCTTGTTCGAGCTGTCCGTTTTCTTTCAATGCTAATGCTTGTTGATATTCATTAGCGATTGACTCGATTTCTAATTGTGCCTTCGTTTTTTTGATTAATTCAATTTTTTCTTGTGCATCTTTATAATAAGTAATCGATTGAAGCAGTGATAAAGCTTTTGGGAAATTCCCTACGCTAAATGCATCCATCGCCTCATTGTAAGTCGTCTCTTCTTTTGCCACATTTTCAGTTTGATCAGCTGCTAGCGGTTGACCACAGTTTGCACAAAATAGTGCATCGATTTCATTTGGTGATCCGCAAGATTCACAGTAAATAATTTTATTCATAATACACCCCGAATTAATTTTTTGTTTTCAATGTTACATCTGTAGTTTTTAAATTTCCATTCGTATCAATATAATCAACTTCAATACTGTCGTATGAGCTGTAATGTGTTAATACGCGCTGGATATCTTGCGTATCATTGATCCAGTATTGCCCCATACGACAAATAATATCTCCGACTTTTAGATCACTGCTTGACGCTGAACTGTTTGAGTAGATATCGGTAATATACAGACCAATTTCTTTGTTGTCGTGCTGTTTACCAACACTATATCCACTAACACCAAAATAAAGATTAGTACTTGTACTAGAACCAGCATCTGGAAAATCTCTATAGCTAAATTGCTTCGCTTGATTATATGTTGTATCCAAAGTTACGGTTTTCTTTGTACCATCTTTATATTCAATTTCAACACGTTGGCCCAATTTTAGCTGTTTCATGACGCTTTCCATACTTTCAGCCCCTAAAATAGCTGAGTCTACTTTTTTTCCATCGATAGCGACAATCACACTTCCATTATCCCAATTGGATGAAGCATTCGGTAGCGAAGCCTCATATGCTGGTCCCTGAGAAGCAATCTCAAATGCGATGACGCCTCCACCATTCGGCAAGTCGCCTCGATACATGCCCAACGAAGGATAGTCACCACTTTCAGCTGCTGCTGCAATTTGTGCCGCATCGGCTTCTTTTTGTTTTTGCTCAGCTTGAGCCTTTTCTTCTTGCTTTTTCTTTTCAGCAGCGATTTGTGCTTCTTGTTGTTTTTGTTTTTCAGTTTTTTCAGCAATATATGTAGTTGCTTGACCAGAAATAGTTTTCAACTCATTAACAGCTAAATTCAGTCCCACTGGATCTTGGTTTTTTTCGAACGTTCCAGATAGATCTTTAAATTTAGTGATATCTTCTGACTTTTCTTTAGGAAAGTTTTTGTCCTTTTCGGCATTTGTCAAATCAGTCGAAATCTTAGTTAAGCTCTCTTTTTGCTTTGTCAGTTCATTTTTTTCAGTTTCTTGGATTTCTTTTTTTGCTTCATTTAACAGTGAATCGATATTAACGTCCTTGAAGTTAGCACGTAAATTTTTCAATGGGACTTTTTGCCCCTCTTTATTCAGATACTTTTGTAATTCTTTAGCCTTTTCTCCAGTAGCAAGTTCGTTGTATAAAACTAACTGTTGAGCCTCTTGAATCTTACTATCAAGTTTTGCTTGTTCATCTTGAGCGTAAACATAGTACCCACCTGCTCCTGCAATCACAACAACTGCTAATGTTCCAAAAATCACATTTTTTTTCATTTTTCTTTTTGCTTTCATTTGCTTACTCCCTTATTTTTAATTTATCATCCAATCAGTAACGTCTTTTCCGACCCCTGCAATTGCTTTAACCTGACTAATATCTTCTTCATAAGTACTATCCTCTGGTTCTTCATCGTCACCATTTAACTCACTTAAGCAACAGATAACGAATACTTGTCCATTTATTTCAATTAACGCAATGTCGTTTTCAATCCCTCGATAATTCGATTCACCTGTTTTGTTATATACGATAGCATTTGCTGGTAGTAGACTTGGAAGTTTCGTTTTATTCTCTGTTTGGGTTAATAACTTTAACATTTCAGTGTCTACTGAATTTGAAATAACATCGCCTTGATATAATTTCAGCAGTGTTTCTCCAGCTTCTTTGGCATTAATACGATTGGATTTGCCATTCTCGATGTTCGAAGTATCCATCATTTTTCTTTCTAGATTAGAGTAGTGATCTGGACCATATAAAGAAGCAATGACTTTATTTACTGCATCAAAACCACCTACTTCATCGATCAGAACGTTTGTTGCAACATTGTCACTTTTGCTGATCATCAACTCACAAAGTTGCTCCAATGTATACTCTGTCCCTATAGGATCGTATTGCATCACTCCAGAACCTTCTACAACATCTTTTTGCTTTAATTTATAAAGATCTTGTTTGTCCAAACTACCATCTGCAAATTTTTGGAAAACCGAAATTAAAATAAATAATTTGATTGTTGAAGCCGAAAACTGATTATGAGCTGGACTCCAGTTTGAAATATAAGCCATTTTTTCAGGATCGTTTAAATTTTTAATATACACAGTATAGCGACTGCTTCTTCCATTCAATGACTGAATTTGATCCATATTTTGTTCAATCAATTGCATCAATTCGGGATTTGAATCCCCCGCTAGGTCGTAGCCACTACGATAAATAATATCGCCATTCACCTTACGGACATCAACCGCTGCTGTATTTTTTTGGTTTTGATTTGAATCGATGGTATTTTCGGTAATGTTCTCTTGCTCGCTGATACTTTCCGAGTCATTTTCGGTTACTTTTTCATTTGTGTTTTCATTTTGAGATTCTTGAATTTGATTTGCTTTTTGTTGCTCAGAAGTTTTTTCGGTATGGTTTTTAGTACAAGCACTTAGGCCAATCAAGGATATTCCTAAGCATATGTAAGTATAAATTTGCTGTTTTTTTCTCAATATACTATACCTTTCTATTGAATTTGAAGGCTCAATATTTATTATATCATTCTTTTTTCTTAAGTTAACCTTTATTTTTTACATTGCTATTGACAGAATACCATATCTTCCATTCATATTATGCATACCAAAATGAGCATATTCCTATGCAACTTACAAAAAATAAGTTATATTTATCTCGAATTCGAAATAAATTTAAAAAGGAGTTGCTTATGGATAAAGAACGCTATGCCTTACCCTTATATATCCGCTTGCTTCGAACAAGTACAAAACTTGAACAACTTGCACAAAAAGATGTCCTCGCTTATGGATTGAATATCACAGAATTTTCGGTAATGGAACTTCTTTATCACAAAGGACGCCATACCACACAAGCAGTAAAAGAAAAAATTTTGATTGCTAGTAGCAGTACCACTTATGTCATTGATCAACTCGTCAAAAAAGGTTATGTACTACGCGAAAAAAATCCAACAGATAAACGGATTATCGAATTGTGTTTGAGCCCATCTGGTGAGGAATTGATGCAAGAGATCTTTCCAAAACACGCACAGACGATCACGAAAAAATTTGACACCTTATCGATAGATGAAATGAAACAACTTCAATCACTACTTAAAAAATTAAACTGAAAAGAGGAACTCAAATGAATAAACAAGACCAATTATTAGGAATCCACCACGTAACCGCTATGACGAGTGACGTCGTACGTAATTATGAATTTTTCACACAAATCTTAGGGATGCGCTTAGTTAAAAAAACAGTCAATCAAGATGATATCTACACCTATCACACTTACTTTGCAGATGATCATGGAACACCCGGAACTACGATGACGTTCTTTGATTTTCCAAATAGTCAAAAAGGAAGCGCCGGAACAGATGCCATTACACGTACAAGCTTTAGAGTCCCTTCTGACGCCGCTTTAGATTATTATGCTGATCGTTTTACCAAACATGATGTCAAACACGATGCGATCACGACTGATTTTGGCAAAAAAGTGCTACGCTTTTACGATTTTGATGATCAAGCTTATCAATTGATCTCAGATGAACACAATCAAGGTGTTGCTGCTGGAACTCCTTGGAAAAAAGGACCGGTACCTCAAGAATTTGCGATCTATGGTTTAGGACCTGTCGAAATGACGATCTCACAATTTGAAGCTTATGCCTCGATCTTCAAAACGGTTTTTGGCTTTAAAGAAGTTCAAACGATAGCGAATCGTACATTATACACAGTCGGTGACGGTGGTAATGGTGCAGAAATCATTTTAGTCGATGATGCTACAAGTCAACCTGCACGTCAAGGTGATGGCCAAGTCCACCATGTAGCCTTTCGTTTAGCCCATCGTGATTCTTTAGCTGTCTGGCAAGAAGCCTTTGATCAACTAGGCTTACATCATTCAGGCTATGTCGATCGCTATTATTTTGAATCACTATATGTCAGAATCGGTGCGATCTTAGTCGAGTTGGCTACGGATGAACCTGGATTTATGGGTGACGAACCTTATGAAACACTGGGTGAACGACTATCTCTTGCACCATTTTTAGAAAGCTGTCGTACTCAAATCGAACAATCGATCCGTCCATTTGACTCTACCCCAAAATAAGGAGGAAACATGATGCAAGCAATTCAAAAGATCCATCACATTTCAGCGATCGTCGGTGATCCACAAACGACTGCAGACTTTTACCGTAATGTCTTGGGGTTACGTTTGATCAAAAAAACAGTAAACTTTGATGATCCTACTACGTATCATCTATATTTTGGAACCGACTCACTTGATGATGGTTTAGTAATGACCTTCTTTAATTGGCCCAATCGGCATACAGGAAGAGTCGGCAGCGGACAAGTTGGCCGAATCGCCTTTCGTATTCCAAAAGGTAGTCTCGATCACTGGAAAGCTACTCTAGCTGCCAGAAGATTAGACGTGACGGAAACAAACCTTTTCGCGCGACCAACACTCGAATTTTCCGATCGTCATGGCCTGGCACTAGCACTTGTCGAAAGTGACGAAAGACGTGAGACACCTGCGATCACGTCTTTCCACGGTGCCGTGTTACTGTCAGAAGATCCGCTAAAAACACACATGACCTTGCAGACACTGGGCATTAAGACAATGCATGAAACAAATGATATGACTCGTTACACTTTAGCTGGTGTAGAAGGACATGAATTGATCGTTCCTCACACGCCACTTCCCCATGGGCGTTTTGGCGTCGGAACGGTTCATCACATCGCATTTTATGCCGAAGATGAAGCAATACAACTAGCTTGGCAACACGAGTTAATGAGCAAAGGCTATGCCGTTACAGAACAAAAAGACCGCGATTATTTCAAAGCGATCTATTTTGTTGAACCAGGAGGTGTCGTTTTTGAAATCGCAACAGCTGGGCCAGGCTTTACAGTCGATGAACCTGCAGAAACTTTGGGGAGCCAGCTAAAATTACCGAAACAATATGAACACCAACGTGACGAAATTATGCTACACTTACTTAAATTTACGTAAAGGACTGAGTATATGCTTACTTTAACCCCAAAAGAATTAACGGATCGTGAGATTTACAAGTTACTGATCGGTTCGATCATTCCTAGACCGGTGGCTGTGATCAGTACCCTCACTGAAACTGGCGTAGTCAACATCGCACCGTTTAGTTATTTTTCGATCGTGAGTACCAATCCGACAGTAGTCTCCGTTTCGGTCCAACGTGCAAATGGCCAACTAAAAGATACCGCGCGTAATGTACTTGAAAGTAAAGAAGCCGTAGTGCATATTTTAGATGAAGACAATGTCACGTTAGCCAATGAAACCGCCGCACCACTTGCTCCAGATACCAGTGAACTCACCCGTGCCCCTTTTGATCTAGTAGACTCGACGCTGATCAAAACGCCCGGACTAAAGCAAGCAAAAGTTCGCTTTGAAACAAGTCTTTACCAACACGTTCCGATTTTTGATCAAGAACAAGTAACTGCTGATCTACTTTTACTTAAGATCGAAGCTTTTCAAATCGAGGATACGATCTATGAAGAAGGCAAGATCGATCCACGAAAATTAGCGGCAGTCAGTCGCCTTGCAGGTAACGATTATGCCACAATCGGTGAGATCACTACGATCGCCCGTCCACTAAACTAAGGAGGTCTACTATGTTTCATTATCAATTTCGTAAAGGAAAAACAGATGCACCTGTCCTCGTCTTATTACATGGTACTGGTGGCGATGAGTTTTCTTTACTTCCCTTACACGAAGCTTTAGATCCAAATGCTAGTATTTTAAGTATTCGGGGCAATGTCTTAGAAAATGGAGCGCCACGCTTTTTTAAACGCTTAGCTGAGGGTGTATATGACGAAAAAGATTTGCACGAACAAGGTGAAAAATTAGCTGATTTTTTAGTCACTTTTTTTGAAGAAAATCAACTCGACCTACAAAACTTAGTCTTTGTTGGCTACTCAAATGGAGCGAATATTGCCTTAAAGCTTTTAATCGACCAATCCAATCGGTTTAAAAAAGGAATCTTATTTCACCCGATGTATCCTGTAAAACAGATTGCAGATCAAGCACTACCTCAATCTGCCTTCTTTGTAACCTTAGGCACACATGATCCAATCGTTCCAGTTAAGGAAAGTGAACATGTGCTAGAGCTATTAGAAAATCGCAGAGCTACGGTGACTGCTTTATGGACCCATTCACATCAGTTGACCTATGCTGAAGTCGAAGAAGCAAAAAATTGGTTACAAAAAAAGAGGTTGTGACAGAAGTGGGCAGCTCTAAAAAATAAGCCGCACCATTCCGATAATAGACTCGGCTATTTCGGTAATAGTGCGGCTTATTTTTAAAAGCGCTGCTTTTGGAACACCATTTATTCAATTTTTAGGGGATGTGATAGACTTTTATCACATCCCCTTTTTTTATGTCGTAAAATAACGAAATAGATCATACGGTAATGGATCCTTAAGTTTCAGATTCATCTGAACGACAGATTTATTTGTTCCTTGATTTGTCGGTTTTTCTGCTTGCTCGATGGTTTCTTTGATTGGTATAACTTGTCCTAAAGCATAAAAATTCGTACCTTCATCATCTGATTTTTTTACGAATAAATGATAGGTCCACCCTTCTTCTTCCAACATGATCTTCACTTCTGGCGAGGTGAGTTTACGTGGTGCTTTTGTGAACCAGTGCATCGTTTCTACATCTAATAATTGATCCTCGTAAGCCATCTGTGCACCCGAAAAAGCTTCCCCTTTATTTAACGTTACAAAGATTACAAACTGTTTAAGCTCGCGATCATACGTATACCCACCGATATTTTGATCGACCATTTGTTCCTTAAAACCAAGTAAACGTAAGGCATCGCGCCGACGATAGCTTTCGTGTAATGTAAAGGGTTCTTGATCATATCGAGCCGCTTTATGGATTGCCGTTTCAAGAGCATCTACAAAAAACTGTTTAAATTGTGGATTGCCTAGTGCTTGTTGGAACGCTTCACTTAATTGGACTTGTTGATCTTCAATTTTGATAAAAGCATACGCTTGATAGGTCTGTTTGACACCTCCACGATAGAAATCAGTCGTTAGTGTATCAATGACCGATCGTATCGTAAAGGATGCTGTACTTAAATTAAAGTGTTCAAATAAAGGATTCAATTCTTTGAAACTTATTTTTTCTTTAAATAACAATTTTTTTAATAGCAACAATTCTTGCTTTCGTTTTCCAGATAACAATTCTTGTGAGAAAAAAGTAAAATAACCTAGCATCGTTTCCGGAAAATTCAGCTCGATTGCTTTGAGTTTCAATAAAAATTGCGGATAGTTTTTATATTTATCGGTGATCACTAAAGGATCGATAATTCCACTTTTTTCAAGATCTAGTAAAGTCGGGATCCGATTCACACGTTGTTTTACTTGGAAATACAATTCTCGAAGTTCTTTCATACTATCTAATTTAGCTCGGTCAATAGCATCAAACACACGATGTTTAGCAATCTCTTCAAAGTTGATCATCGAAAGACCGGTTAAGTAATTTGTTTCAACCGTATCTTTGCGTAATCGCTCTTTGACGCGACTCACATCTCCTGATAAGGCCATAGGAATCATATAGTTATTTTGGTAATTCCCAATAAAATCGATTACTGTCACAAATTCTTTCGATGGATCTTTACGCAATCCTCGACCAAGTTGTTGTATGAAAATAATATTCGACTGTGTGGCACGTAGCATGATGACTTGATTGATTTTCGGGATATCGATCCCTTCATTGAATATATCGACTGTAAAAATATATTCTAGGTCGTTTTTTTCAAGTCGCTCGATCTCATATTCCCGTTCTTTGATCGTATGACTCCCGGTCAAGTAGCTGGAAGGATGTCCTAATTTTGTGAATTTTTCACTTAGGATCCGTGCTTCTTCACGTGAACGACAAAAGACCAATCCTCTTGGAATCAAATCATCACAACCATAATACGCCAATTTTTCTAGTAAAAAATGGCACCGATCATCTAGTGTTAGTCGATCTAAAGAAGTTGTTTCATCAAAAATTTCTCCATCGATCTCAAAATCAGTCACACCAAAATAATGAAAAGGACACAGTAGATCCTCTGCTAAAGCATCTTGTAAGCGAATCTCATACGCTACGTTATAATCAAATAATTCAAAAATATTAAAATTATCTGTACGCTCTGGTGTTGCAGTCATGCCAAGTAAAAACTGAGGTTCAAAGTAATTGAATAAGCGTAAATAGGAATCTGCTCCTGCTTTATGCACTTCATCGATTAAAATATAATCAAAATCCTGAGCTTGAAATAAGGCCAAATGTTCAGGTTTTGACAATGTTTGGATCGTAGCAAATACATATTTCGCTTCTAATTCACGCTGATTTCCAGAAAATACTCCGAAATCTTGATCAGACCCGCCGATTACTTTTTTAAAAGAAGCTTTTGCTGCACGTAAAATCTGTTCTCGATGGACAACAAATAACATTTTTTTAGGTTTTGCTTGCATCACATCAAACGCAGCTAGATAGGTTTTTCCCGTTCCAGTTGCAGAGATTACCAAACCTTTTTTTGCACCAGTCTCTCGTAATTGGACCAGATTCTCCAAAGCAGCTTTTTGCATTCGGTTTGGTACGATATATTTTTCATTTGGGTCAATTATTTCTAAATCTTTGACCTTTTTAAAAGATTCTTGTTGATAACTTTTTTGATAATCCAAAATCCATTCTGTTGTTAAAGCTTGTGCTTTTTGCCATTCGTCATTAAAGTGTGTGATAAGTTGATGTAAGATCTCGCCATTTTCTTTCGATGTCAATAACACATTCCACTCATAATTTTGCTTCAAAGCTTGTAACGTCAAATTTGAACTACCGATCACAAACGAGGTATATTCTTCGCGCTTGAATAAATAGCCTTTTGCATGAAAACCTGGTGTTTTTGAAATGCGCACATCTAAATTAGGGATGCGCAACAAGGTATAAAAGATCTCTGGTGCATTGAATGCTAAATAAGTCGATGTTAACAATCGTCCTTTCTTTCCTTGTCGATGAAGATCAGCCAACTGGACTTTCAAAGCATTTAGCCCACTTTGCGTAATAAACGCAACCGAAAAGTCAAACGTCTCACATTGACTTAACTCTTCTTGCAAAACTGTTGCTAAAAATTCTTTGTTTTCTGGTTGGTTGATGATCATTTTAGGAACATAACGACTGGTCGCTATCTGTCGGTCGATAAATCCCTTTTGTAGTCCTTCTTCTAATGTCGCCATTGATCAGACTCCTTGCACTTTCAATTTTTCAACTGCTGGAATATCAGCCGGAGCAAACATATCGGGATCTAATTCATGAGACTCGACCCATTTTATCGCAACATGCTCTGTCAATCTTGGTATGCCTTTTACTAACTGACAGCGATATGTCGTCAGCTCAACAATACCAAAATCATAGACATAGCGTGTATGATCAAATACTTCTTCTTCGACTTGAACCGTAATGTTTAATTCTTCGTTTAGCTCGCGAACCAATGCTTCTCTTGCTGTTTCATATTTTTCGATTTTTCCACCTGGAAACTCCCATAAATTTGCTAGCGCTCGACCTGGTCCACGTTGCGCAATTAAAATCTTTCCATCTTCGATCAAAATCGCACCTACGACTAAGATAATTTTTTCCATATTGAGTCCTCTTTCCTACTTCACTGCAGCATAGATCACATGATCCACCCACTCACCATTTTCAAAGATAAATCCTTTACGTACCCCTTCATACTCCATCCCAATCGATTCCGCTAATTTTTGTGAAGCAAGATTATCTAAGTTAATATGTGCTTCAATGCGATGATAGCCCAATTCTTTTTGCCCAATAGTTAGAGCTAGCTGCATCGCTTCTTTACCATAACCTTTTTGCCAATATTGATTATGGATCGTATAGCCTACTCTAGCCCATTGGAATTCTTCACGTAGTAAGGTCGTAAAGTCGATCGCGCCGAGGTGTTTTCCATCTGATTGGCGAAAAATTCCGAAGACATAAGTATCATCTTGTGCCGCTAAACTTTGTTGGCGTAAAACAAGTGCATCAAACCATTCTGGTGTACACTCATTCATATCGATCGCCCCTTCATCATACTGATGTTGGGAAGGTCGACGTTGTAAAAATGAGTCCAACCAATTATTATAATCCGAATGTTTTAATGGACGAACAGTAACGAGTTTGCCACTATTTTGAGTTGTAAACATCTTCGACCTACTTTCTTTTTCTTCTAGAATAGCATATTCTAAAAGTAGAAGACAGATCCACGAAAGGAAGATTACTATGGAAAAGAAAACAACAAAACAGATTCCCTTGACCGAGTTGTTAGATCTTTACAATTCAGTTGGTTGGTATGCCTACACGACTGAACCAGACACATTAAAACGCGCCATCGAACAATCACTTGTTGTCCATACATTATGGGACCACACGAAACTAATCGCCCTCATTCGAGCAGTTGGCGATGGTGAGACGATTTTGTATATTCAAGACCTATTAGTCCATCCTGATTATCAACGTCGTGGACATGGTAAACGATTATTAGAACAGCTAGTAGCTGATTATCCTCATGTTCGACAAAAGATGTTATTGACTGATGATAGCACCAAAACGCAACGCTTTTATGAAGCAACTGGTTTTAAAGAAGTTAGCACACAAAAAACACGTGCTTTTTACCGTGAATATTAAAAACGAGCAGCAAAATGGCTGCTCGTTTAATTTCCTTTACTTTTCCACTTGTGATTGTCATTACGTTTTTCTGCTCGTTGCCGATTGACGATCGGCAAGGTCCCAAGAGCAGCACCTAAAATAATCATGCCAACATTCAAAAAGAATAATTCTCCTGCATGTAGAGCAATATCCCAAGAAGCATTGGCTAATCCAAACCCTACCGTTGCAAGTGGTGGCATGAGTGAAGCAGCAATCGCAACACCTGGTAAAATATTACCAGAATCTTTTTTAGCTGAACCAATAATGGCCGCTAAACCACCAAAAAAGGCCACGATCGCGACACCAACTGTGATACTCGTACGACTTAAGATCGCTTCATTAACAGTCGCATTTTGCATGACAAGAAAATAACCGGTAGATGCAACTAGACTAATGATCAACTGTAACCCTAGTAATAACGCCCCTTGTTTGATCATGGTAAATTCCCGCCGAGTAATTCCATAACCGACTCCTAATAACGGACTCATCAACGGTGAAATCAGCATCGAACCGACAATGATCGGAGAGTTTTCTTCAGCCAATCCTACGCTTGCGATAACTACCGCACAAAATAAAATCGCTAGATCAGGCCAGTCAAAGTTAAGATTGCCTGAAATATGCTTATGTAAAGATTCCGAACGCACTAATTGGCGCTCTTGATGTTTTGCTTTATCCATACCCCTTCACTCCTTTTTCTTTATTTTAAAAAAAATATAACAAAAAAATAACAATAATGAACGTAATCTAATTAGAATAAAAAAACACTAGCCTACTGACTAGTGTTTTTTTATTTATCCTTCAAATTCGGCTAAAATCGTCCGAACTTCATCCGTTGATTTTGTATTCATCAATTTTACTCGTAAATCATTGGCTCCAGGGAATCCTTTGACATAGATTTTAAAGAAGCGATGTAGACCTACGATCGAACGTGGTACAAGCTCTGAGTATTTATCTTGTAGATCTAGCTGTAATTTTAATAGGTCTAGTAATTCTTTTGACGAATGTTCCTTGGGTTCTTTTTCAAAAGCGAATGGATTTTTAAAGATTCCTCGACCGATCATGACGCCATCGACACCGTATTTTTCAACTAATTCTAAACCAGTTTTACGATCTGGAATGTCACCATTGATCGTAATCAAGGTTTGTGGTGCGATTTTATCTCGCAATTCGACGATTTTAGGGATCATATCCCAATGCGCTGGATATTTACTCATTTCCTTACGCGTACGCAAGTGAACAGATAAATTCACGATATCTTGTTCTAATAGATGTGTGATCCATCCTTCTAACTCATCAATCTGTTCAAAACCAATCCGCGTTTTAACACTGACTGGAATTCCACCTGCTTTTGCGGCTTCAATCAATTCTGCCGCCGTAGCTGGTCGTCTGATCAATCCACTACCTTTCCCACGCTCGGCTACATTCGGTACTGGACATCCCATATTGATATCAAGGCCTTTAAATCCCATTTCTGCCATTCCGATACTCATTTCACGGAAAAATTCAGGTTTATCGCCCCAAATATGCGCGACAACGGGTTGCTCGTCTTCCGTAAACACTAAGCGACCACGGACGCTATCTTTACCATCCGGATGACAGTAACTATCTGAATTCGTAAATTCGGTAAAAAAGACATCTGGTGCGCCCGCTTCTTTCACGACATGACGAAAGACGACGTCAGTCACATCCTCCATTGGTGCTAAAATAAAAAAAGGCTTCGGTAGATCTGCCCAAAAATTTTCTTTCATGTATATGCTCCTATCTCTACTTGCTCACAAACATCTCTATTATACTAATAACTTAAGAAACATTCAAAAAAGCCGTTTAAAAAAAGACACTTCCACAAAGGAAAGTGCCTTAAAAGTCTGTTAAATCTTAGTACCAACCATTAGCCATCCAGAAAGCTTGAGCAGCTGACCATGAACCATAACGGCTTTGTACATATGAATCTGCTACACGTTCTTGGTTTTCTACAGAGTAGTCACCATTTAGGTAAGTGTTTGTTAATTGGTAACGACCATAGTATTGGCCATTAGTTGCAGTATAAGAACCGCTTGATTCTTTTTGTGCAATCCATTCTTTTGCTGCAGCTTCATTACCTGAAGCTGATGAAGTATAAGTTGTTGCTGGAGCAGCTTGTTCTACCACTGCTTCTTGAGCTGGTGCTTGTTGTACTGGCGCTTGTTCTACTACTGCTTCTTGTGCAGGAGCTTGCTCTACTGGTGCTTGTTGTGCAGGTGCTGCAGTTGCAACTTCACCATTAGTATTGATCACTAAAGTTTCACCAACGTAGATCATACCAGGATCTGCAATGTTGTTGTCTTCAGCAATTTTATTTACGTAATTAGCAGAACCAAAATATTTTAATGATAATTCTGATAATGTATCATTTGGTTGGATTGTATAGTTGATTTCGTCAGCATTTGCTGTACCAGTGTAAGCGACAAATCCAACTAATGCTACTGTACTTAATGCTAGTGATTTAAAAAATTTCATGTGTTTAAATATCTCCTTTAATTTCGAAAACTTCTAAGTAACTCATCGACAAGGACTATAATAACAACTTCTAAGTCCCTTTTGGTGACAACCATGTAACGAAATATTTCAAAAAAGGCGATTTCGAAAAAAACAGGCGATATTTTATTTTTTTAAATACAAAATCCTAATTTATCAAGGTTTGTAACATTTTTTATGTAATCTTATCTTAACAATAAAACCAAAAAATTTTTGAGAATTTCTTAAATCCAGATCAAAAATACGAAAATTTGTTCTTATATTACAAATATGTAAAAATTAATTCAATAAAATATTGTTATTTTTTACATATAGACCATTACTTTACTACTTTGTTTAACTTATTTCGCTATTATAATAGTAGAAACACGTTCATCCATACAAAAAAACCAGCAAATTTGCTGGTTTTTCTTACTTAATATAGATTTTTGGCCCTTTGCGCATACGCGTACGGTCATTTTTAGGTGTATCTTTTGAAGCAGGTTTTTCACCTTGTTGTTTTTTTTGCTTGATCAGATCTAACATTTTTGCTGTTTTATTATCCATTTTATTCCTCGTTTCTAAATTCCAGCGACACATCGCTTCACTTTAGCATAATTTTATGCATTTGCCTATCTTTTCTTGCTTTCGATACGTAAAGTCTCCTAATAAATTAACATAATTAGTTTGACAAAAACTTCACATGAGGTGTATACTAAAGGTGGAATTTCGTTATAGAAGACGTTATGGTTGCCTTTCAATACAACACAGAAAGGAGAATGCCATATGACATTCACAAACAAAAAATTAGAGTACAAAGTAACACTAGATACTGAGTTGAATCTATTTATCGTTTTTTCGACAACAGATCACAACAAAGTAGCTACCGGTACGACAATTGAACAAGCAGTAAAAGAACTAGAAAAAATCGCATAGGAGAGATTTTCCCTAATGGACAATGACTATTCTTACTAAAAGCATCTATCGTAGACAAACGGTAGGTGCTTATTTAGTTTGTAAGGAAAAGGTTATTCCCTCTTATATATAAAAATTTGAATTAAGGAAGTAAATGCATAATAATTTGAAGTGATAAGTAACTTGGCTCTCTTCGTTCTTTTAGTCTTATTTTCGTAACAAACAAAAAGACACCTTCCAATTGGAAAGTGCCTTTGTAAGTCATGATTAAGGTAACTGCGCTCAGCAAAGCTTCGCCCAGTACGATTCTCGTAACTCGTAAACTCGAACGATAATCGCAATAATTAACGTTTTGAGAATTGTGATGCTTTACGGGCTTTTTTAAGACCTGGTTTTTTACGTTCAACCATACGAGCGTCACGAGTAAGTAATCCAGCTTGTTTAAGAGCTAAACGGAAGTCAGGATCTACTTGTAGTAATGCGCGTGCGATTCCGTGACGGATAGCGCCAGATTGTCCAGCATATCCACCACCGTTAACGTTTACGAATACGTCGTAAGCGCCTTTTGTTTCTGTAACGCCAAATGGTTGGTTGATTACTTCACGCAAGTCAGCGTGTGGGATGTATTCTTCAACGTCTTTTTTGTTTACAGTGATTTTACCAGTACCAGGTACTAAGCGTACGCGAGCCACTGCATTTTTACGACGGCCTGTGCCGATATATTGTGCTTGTGCCAATGAAATTCCCTCCTGATTAGATTAAGTTTGTGATGTCCAATACTTCTGGTTGTTGAGCTGCATGTGGGTGAGTTGCTTCACCGTAAACATGTAATTTCATGCCTTGAGCACGGCCTAAAGTGTTTTTAGGTAACATGCCTTTAACAGAAGTTTCGATCAAACGACGAGAATTGTTAGCGCGTAATTCTCCAGCAGAGATTGATTTCAATCCTCCTGGGAAGTTTGAGTGACGGTAATAAATCTTGTCTGTTGCTTTTTTACCTGTTAATTTGATTTTATCTGCATTAATTACGATTACAAAGTCACCAGTATCCACATGAGGAGTGAATGTTGGTTTATTTTTTCCACGTAGGACAGAAGCTACAACTGCTGAAAGACGTCCTAAAGGAACATCTGTAGCATCTACTACATACCATTTACGTTCTACTTCGCCTGCTTTGGCCATATATGTTGTACGCACGATTAGTTTTCCTCCAATATCAATTTCGAATGTTTACTTACACTTGAGTTTCCGGGGCTCTAATGGGGTAAACAATACCATTTAATATAATACC